>VAZU01000069.1 GCA_005884745.1 Alphaproteobacteria bacterium | reverse complement strand
CGTTCGCGCTCGAGCCGCTGACCGGGACCGCGCAGGAGGCGCCCCGGCTCGCATCGGGCGTGGCGGAATTCGACCGCGTCACCGGCGGCGGTTTCGTCAAAGGCTCGGTGCTGCTCGTCGGCGGCGATCCCGGGATCGGAAAATCCACCCTGCTGATTCAAGTCGCCGCGGCGATCGCGCTCAAGGGCCAGCGTGCCATCTATATTTCCGGCGAGGAGGCGGTGGCGCAGCTCCGCCTGCGTGCCGAACGGTTGGGCGTCGCCGATGCCGCGGTCGAGCTCGCGGCAGAGACCGCAGTCGAGGACATCCTGGCGACGCTCGGACACGGCAAGACGCCGCGTCTCGTCGTGATCGACTCGATCCAGACCATGTGGACGGACGCGGTCGAATCCGCGCCGGGCACCGTCACCCAGGTACGCGCCGCCGCGCAGGCGCTGATCCGGTTCGCCAAGCGCTCCAGCGCCGCCGTGCTGCTCGTCGGCCACGTCACCAAGGACGGCCAGATCGCCGGACCGCGCGTGGTCGTGCACATGGTCGATGCGGTGCTCTCCTTCGAGGGCGAAGGCTCGCACCAGTTCCGCATCCTGCGCGCGGTCAAGAACCGGTTCGGGCCGACCGACGAGATCGGCGTGTTCGAAATGACCGGCACCGGGCTGCAGGAGGTGGCAAACCCGTCGGAATTGTTCCTGTCCGAGCGCGACCTCGGCAGCCCCGGAACCGCGGTATTTGCCGGCATCGAAGGCACGCGGCCGCTGCTGGTGGAGATCCAGGCGCTGGTCGCGCCGACCTCGCTCGGTACGCCGCGGCGCGCGGTCATCGGCTGGGATCCCAACCGGCTCTCGATGGTGCTCGCGGTGCTCGAGGCCCATTGCGGGGTGCGGCTCGGGGGCCACGATGTGTACCTCAACGTCGCCGGCGGGCTGCGCATCCAGGAGCCCGCCGCCGATCTGGCGGCAGCGGCTGCGCTCGTCTCCTCGCTCGCGAATGCGCCGCTGCCGGCCGATGCGGTGTATTTCGGCGAAATATCCTTGTCCGGCGCCGTGCGGCCGGTGGCGCAGACCGCCGCCCGCCTCAAGGAGGCGGCAAAGCTCGGTTTTGTCCGGGCGCTGGCGCCGGAGGCGGCCCGGGGGGAAGCGACGGCCGAGTCCGGCATCGCGGTCACGACGGTCGGGGCGCTGTCGAGCCTCGTCGCCGACATTGCCGCCCGGGGCAGCCGTCCGCGCGGCGGCATGCCGCGATCCATCCGACAAGATGGATGACGCTCGACTTTCTTCCGGCTATACACGGGCGCCGACGGGAAACGCCCGGCGAATCTGCTAGGAAGTCGGATGCCGATTACGCTTCTGGACGTCATTCTCCTCGTCGTCATGATGGTCTCGGCGCTGTTGGCGATGGTGCGGGGATTCATGCGCGAAATCCTGTCGATCGCCTCCTGGGCCGCCGCCGCGGGCGCCACGATCTATGGCTATCCAAGGCTGCTGCCGATGGCGAAGCAGTATTTCACCAATGATTACGTTGCGATGGCGACCGTGGTCGGTGGGGTGTTCGTGGGCACGCTGCTGATCGTGTCGATTCTCACCATCAAGATCTCCGACGTGGTCCTGGACAGCCGGGTCGGCGCGCTCGACCGCACGCTCGGGTTCCTATTCGGGCTCGGCCGGGGCCTCATCATCGTAGTGGTCGCATTCCTGTTCTTCGCCTGGCTGGTTCCCGACCGCAGCCAGCCCGAGTGGGTCCGGAACGCGAAATCGAAAATCGTGCTCCAGGGGACCGGCGAATGGCTGAAGGCGCAATTGCCGGATGACCCCGAGAGCACCATCTTAAAGAGGCTGAAGAAGCCGCGCCCGGAGGAACAGGAGCCGCCGGACGCGGCGCCCGGACCCGATCGTTCGGGGCTCGACGCGCGGCCGGATCGAAACCGGCATGCCGGAGGATATGAAGGGCTCGAGCCCGCTCAGCGCGCGAGCCAGCAATTCGTTAATGCCGGCATGGCACAAGGGCGATGATCCGCCGGCCACAGGAGACCGAATGAGCGAGACGACGGATCCGGCCCTCGATCTCGACGCCGATCGGCTTCGCGAGGAATGCGGCGTCTTCGGGATCTTCGGCCACCCGGACGCGGCGGCGATCACCGCGCTCGGGCTACACGCCCTGCAACACCGCGGCCAGGAAGCGGCCGGGATCGTTACCTTCGACGGCAAGCGCTTCCATTCCGAACGGCGGATGGGACTGGTCGGAGATACCTTCTCCCGGCGCGAGGTGATCGAGCGGCTCCCCGGCCACGTCGCCATGGGGCACGTGCGTTATTCCACGACCGGCGGCACCATCCTGCGCAACGTGCAGCCGCTGTTCTCGGAGCTCGACGCCGGCGGCTTCGCCATCGGGCACAACGGCAATCTGACCAACGGCCTCACCCTTCGCCGCAATCTGGTGCGCGAAGGGGCGATCATGCAGTCGACCACCGACACCGAGGTGATCCTGCATCTGGTCGCCCGCTCCCGGCGCAATCGTTTCATTGACCGTTTCGTCGAGGTGTTGCGCACCCTCGAGGGAGCCTATTCGCTGGTCGCGCTGACCAACAAGAAGCTCATCGGCGCTCGCGACCCGCTCGGGATCCGCCCGCTGGTGCTGGGCGAGCTCGACGGCTGCCCGATCCTCGCCTCGGAGACGTGCGCGCTCGACATCATCCGCGCCCGCTACGTGCGCGACGTGAAGAACGGCGAAGTGGTCATCGCCACCGGGAAGGGCATCGAAACCATCGAGAGCATCGAGCCGTTTCCGCCCATGGCGCCGCGGCCGTGCATCTTCGAATACATCTATTTCGCCCGGCCGGATTCGATCGTCGGAGGACGATCGGTCTATGAAGTGCGCAAGACCATGGGGGCGGAGCTCGCGCGCGAAGCCCCCGCCCCCGCCGACGTGGTCATCCCGGTTCCCGATTCCGGCGTCCCGGCCTCGATCGGCTATTCGCAATCCTCGGGAATTCCCTACGAGCTCGGCATCATCCGCAATCACTACGTCGGGCGTACCTTCATCGAGCCGAGCCAGACCATTCGCGAGCTCGGCGTGCGGCTCAAACATTCGGCCAATCGCGCCGTGGTCGCCGGGCAGCGGATCGTGCTGATCGACGATTCCTTGGTGCGCGGCACCACGTCGGTGAAGATCGTGCGGATGATGCGCGACGCCGGCGCCAAGGAAGTGCATTTCCGCATCGCTTCGCCGCCGATCACGCATCCGGACTATTACGGAATCGATACCCCGGAACGCGAGAAACTGCTCGCGGCCACCCACGACGTCGAGGGCATGCGGCGCTTCATCGGCGCCGATACGCTGGCCTTCCTTTCCGTCGACGGCATTTATCGCGCCATGGGCTTCGAGCGGCGCGATGCCCTGCGGCCGCAGTTCACCGATCATTGCTTCACCGGCGAATATCCGACCTCGCTCACCGACCAGATGGCCCAGGAAGCATTGCCCCGGCAGCTCTCGCTGCTGGCCGAGGCGAGCTGAGGCCGTCATTCCGGGGCGCGGGCGTCAGCCCGCGAACCGGAATCCATGAACACAGCCAAAACCGATTCTTTCGGTGTTCGTGGATCCCGCGTTGCTCGCTTCGCTCGGCCCCGGGACGACGAGCAGGGAATGCATTCCTCATGACCAAGCCGCTTGCCGATCGCATCGCGCTCGTCACCGGCGCTTCGCGCGGCATCGGCGCGGCAACCGCGCTCGCGCTCGGGAGGGCCGGTGCGCACGTGGTCGCGGTGGCGCGCACCGTGGGCGGGCTCGAGGAAATCGACGACGCGATCCGCGCCGACGGCGGTTCCGCCACCCTCGTGCCGCTGGACCTGAAGGATTATGCCGGCATCGATCGGCTCGGCGGCGCGCTTCATCAGCGTTACGGGCGCCTCGACATCCTGATCGGCAACGCCGGCATTCTCGGCCCGCTCTCCCCGCTCGGCCATGTCGAGCCGAAAGCCTGGGACGAGGTCTTCGCGGTCAATGTCACCGCCAACTGGCGGCTGATCCGCGCCATGGATCCGCTGCTGCAGGCCTCGGCCGCGGGCCGCGCCGTTTTCATCACTTCCGGGGCCGCATGGATCGCGCGCGCCTATTGGGGCCCCTACGCGATCTCCAAGGCGGCGCTCGAAGTGCTCGCCCGCACCTACGCGAGCGAGACCGAGTCCACCCCGGTGCGGGTGAACCTCTTCAATCCCGGGCCGATCCGCACCCGCATGCGCGCCCAGGCGATGCCGGGCGAAGATCCGGCCAAGCTCGACAAGCCGCACCAGGTCGCGGAAAAAATCCTCCAGCTCTGCCTGCCGAGCTTCATGCAAACCGGCAAGCTCTATGACTATCGCACGAAGGCGCTGATGGAATTCCGTCCGCCGGCGCCGAGCGAAAATGGAAATCCGTAGCCCGGATGGAGCATCCGCGAAGCGAATGCGAAATCCGGGACAGCCGACCCGGATTTCGCTGCGCTCCATCCGGGCTACGGTGATATCTCCCTACCGCCTGCGCTTTTCGCGCAGCGTCAGGCGGATCGGCGTGCCGGGTAGATCGAACGCCTCCCGCAATCCGTTGGCCAGATAGCGCCGGTAGGCATCGGGAACCGCGTCGGCGCGCGAGCAGAACAGCACGAACGTCGGCGGACGAGCCTTCGGCTGGGTGATGTAATTGAACTTGATCCGCCGGCCGGAAACGGCGGGCGGCGGGTGAGAGGCCTGCGCGGCTTCGAGCCAGCGATTGAGCAAGTTCGTCGCAATGCGCCGGTTCCAAACCCCGTAGCTTTCGAGCACCGCCTGCATCAGCGGCTCGATCCCCTCCCCGAGCAGCGCCGAGACCGGCAAGATCGGCGCGCCCTTGATCTGCGGCAGCCGATGGGCGGCCTCCTCGCGCAGCTTCGCGACCGCACCGGCGCGCCGCTCGGCCAAATCCCATTTGTTCACCGCGAGCACGACGGCGCGTCCCTCGCGCTCGATGAGATCGGCGATGCGCAAGTCCTGCTCCTCGAACGCGCGGCCGGCTTCCAGCAGCAGGATGACGACATCGGCGAAGCGGATGGCGCGCAGTGCATCGGCCGCGGAAAGCTTCTCCAGCTTCTCGTCGATTTTCGACCTTCGACGCAGGCCGGCGGTATCGTAGATCCGGAATTGGCGGCCGCGCCAACTCAGGTCGCTCGCGATCGCGTCCCGGGTGATGCCGGGCTCCGGCCCGGTGAGGAGGCGCTCTTCGCCGAGCAGCCGGTTGATGAGCGTCGATTTGCCGGAATTCGGCCGGCCGACGACGGCGACACGGATCGGCCGGGAGGACTCCGCCCGCTCGTCCGGCACGGCTTCGCCGGATTCGGAGATCGGAAGCGTGCGGTCCGGCAAGGCTTCGCGCAGGGCGTCATAGAGATCGGCCAGGCCTTCGCCGTGCTCCGCCGAGATCGCGACCGGTTCGCCGAGGCCCAGCGCGTAGGCTTCGAGCGCGCCGGCGGCTCCGCTTGCACCTTCGCTCTTGTTGGCAATGAGGATCGCGGGCTTGCCGGATCGCCGCACGAGGTCGGCGAATGCGTGATCGCCGGGCGTGAGCCCGGCCCGCGCATCGATCAGGAACAGGATGGCGTCGGCTTGCTCGATCGCGAGCCGCGTCTGCGCGAGCATGCGGCCGGACAGGCTCGCCGGCCCCGCCTCCTCGAGCCCGGCGGTGTCGACGGCCGTGAAGGCGAGATCGCCGAGCCGCGCCGCGCCCTCGCGGCGATCCCGGGTCACGCCCGGCAGATCGTCGACCAAGGCCAGGCGTCGACCGACCAGCCGGTTGAACAGCGTCGATTTCCCCACATTGGGTCGGCCGATGATGGCGAGGCGGAAGCTCATGGGGGAGTGCGGCCGGCGCGGGCGGCCGGCAAGCTCGCTCGCGACGCCGGCGGCAGCGGGCCGGCGGGGTTATTGTGCCGGCTGCTGCGGCGCCGGTTGCCGCGGGTCCGGCCATGCCGCCGTGGGCTGGGACTGCGGCGCAGGCCATGCCCCCGCCGGTTGCGGTTGCGAGGGCGCGGGCGCGGGCGCCGATTGCGCCGACGGAACGCCCGGCCATGCGCCCTGATTGGCTTGGTTCCTGCTCGGCTGGGCCGGCGGCTTGGCCGCGGTTTTCTTCGGCTTCGGCTTGGGTTTTTCCGGCTCCGCCTTCGCCGGTTCGGACTCGCCCGCCGGGGCGCCGGCCTGCGTACCGCCCGACTGCGGCGGCGCGGCGGTTTCCGGCGCCGCCTGGTAGCCCTTCACCAGCTCGGGCGGCACCCCTTGGGGCACGCCGGGTACCCCCTCGGGGAACACCGACTTGCGCTCGCCCGGCAAGGGCTTCTTGGTGTTCGGAATGAGGTCGGTCGCCTTGTCGACCAGGTCGCCGATGCCGCCGCCGCCGCCGCCGCAGCCGGCAACGCCGAGCCCCAGCGTCATCACGGCAAGCGGCAGGATCGCGCGGTATCGCATGGCGTTCCTTTTACCCCTTTGCCCGGCCGCCCGTCAGCGCCATCAGCATTTCCACCCGGGCGCGGATGCTCGAAGGCGTTTGGGCATCCGTCAGGATGAGATCGATCCAGCGGCGGCTCGCGGCCTGATCGCCCGCGCGCCAGGCCGATAGCGCCAGGAGCTCGCGCGCCGTGTGGCGGAACGGCCGGTCGCTCGCGGTCAGCGGCTCGAGCCGCGAGCGCAACTCCTCATAGGATGCCGTGTCGACGAGGATCGAGGCGGCGCGGACTTCGGCGAGATCCTGGAGCAGCTGGCCGATCCCGCGATCCGCCGCGAGCGCATCATAGGCCTTCACCGCCGCCTGCGGATCGCGCGTGGCGAGTTCCTGCGCGGTGCGGAACCGCGCCAGCGTGCGATATCCGCCGGTGGCTTCGGCCGCGAGCTTGGCGAACGCGGCTGCAGCCTCGTCGTGCTTGCCTTGCTCGGAAAGCAGGACCGCGGTTTCGAATTGCCTGCCGGCCTCCGCCGCCTGCTTGGCCTCCCACCATTGGTAGAGGCGCCAGCCGCCGATGCCGATGATGATGAGCAATGCCATCGCGATGATGACATTGCTGTACTGGTCCCAGACCTTCCTGAGCCGCTCTCGGCGTACTTCCTCGTCGATTTCGCGGAAAATGTCGGACACAAGGCTCTCCGGGGCCGTCTGGGCCGGAAACTGTCCGCGCCGGCCAGGGCCGCGTAAAATACTCATGTGGCGGGGGCGTGGCAAAGCATAAAGGCTTGCACCCCAATGCGATATTTCGGCGCTCCGCGCGGGCACGTCCGACAAATCCGGAGCCGGCCGGACCCCTTGACCCGCGACAAGTCGGCGCCGGAAAGCAGAGCGCGGGACCCTCTCAATCCTCATACCGGGCGCTCATTTTCGACCGAGGCTTTTTGCGGAAAACCGCGGCGGCCTCGTTTTGGGCCCGAATCCGCATGGGACTCGTGGAATATCAGGAAGCAAGTCAATCGCTTAGGTGCATTCAATTCGCCAAAATACATCTTTCAATTGGCAATTGTTTATTTACGACCCAAGCATGCAGTTTTCCAATCATCCTCTCTTCCAGAAATCCCGGCCAAATCCGCATGCGCGGTTGTTCTGAGCGGGCCGGACGCGCGGCGAAGGGAGACTCAGCGCCCGAACACCGGAACGCCGGCGAGAGGATGGAACACGAAGCCGACCGCGAGATAGATCAGCGTGCCGACCACGACGGCGACCGCGTCGTTCTTCCAGCCGCCGACCGGGATTTTCGGCGCGCCCGGATCGGTACGGCGCTTGAGCGAGACCCGGTCGTAGACCGCCCAGCCGAGGATTCCTCCGAACAGCACGATGCCGCCGAGGTCGCCGTTGGAGAGCAGATGCGCGAATG
>VAZU01000398.1 GCA_005884745.1 Alphaproteobacteria bacterium | reverse complement strand
AAACTCTCAATCCCGAGCGGCCGGCTCGATTTTTCCCCGCACCAGCGCCAGCGCGATCAGCGCCACCGCGGTGAACCCCGCGCCCGCCAGGAATGTCCCGCGCGGGCCGAAGAGATCCCACAACCCGCCGGCCAGAATGCTCGCGACCAGCATGGCGAGTCCGGTGACGAGGTTGAACATGCCGAACGCGGTGCCGCGCAGCGCGGCCGGCGCGGTGTCGGCGACCAGCGCCGCGAGCAGCCCCTGGGTCAACCCCATGTGCAGCCCCCAGAGCGCCACCCCGATGCCGACCCAGGCGACATTTTGAGCAAAGGCCAGCGCGAGGTCGGCGGCGACGAGCACGGCAAAGCCGACGGTCATGACCCCGAACCGCCCGACGGCATCGGACAGCGCGCCGGCCGGCCAGGCCGCCGCCGCATAGACGACGTTCATCACCACCATCACGGCGGGCACGAGCGCCACGTTCAAGCCGACCGACTGCGCGCGCAGCAGCAGGAACGCCTCGGAAAACCGCGCCAGCGTGAACAGCGTCGCGACGCCCACCACCACCCAATAGGCCCGACCCAGCCGAGCCAGCTCGGCACGGCGCAGCGGATTGCGCATGGGCTGCGCGCCCGCCGGCCGCTCCGGCTCGCTCACACCGAAGATGATCACCGCGACCGACAGGAACGCGGGCAGTACCGCGATCCAGAACACCAGCGTGAATTGGTTGGCGGTGAGCAGCATGAACAATATCGCGAGCAGCGGGCCGAGAAAGGCGCCCACGGTATCGAGCGACTGCCGCAACCCGAAGCTCGCGCCGCGCAGCCCCGACGGGGTCAGATCGGCGATGAGCGCGTCGCGCGGCGCGCCGCGGATGCCCTTGCCGAGCCTATCGACGAAGCGCGCGGCCGTCAGCCAGCCGACGTTCGGTGCCAGCGGGAAGATCGGCTTGGTCAGCGCGGCGAGGCCGTAGCCGAGCGCGGCCAGAAACTTGCGCTTGCCCAAATAATCGCTCAGCGCGCCGGAGAAGATTTTCGTGATCGAGGCCGTGGCCTCGGCGATGCCTTCGATCACGCCGACCGTGAGGGTCGACGCGCCGAGCACCCCGACCAGATACAGCGGCAGCAGCGCGTGGATCATCTCCGAGGAGACGTCCATCAGCAACGAGACCAGCCCGAGCGCCCAGATGCTCGGCGGAATCTCGCGCCAGCGCAGGAAGGAATAATTGCCGGATTGGCTCATGCGGTGTCACGCGGGGAACTTACCCTCCCCTGGAGGGGGAGGGTCGGCGAGATGCGTTGAGCATCGAGCCGGGGTGGGGTGACACACATCACAATATCACCCCCTCCCGGCTCGCGTCGTTCCAACGCTCGCCGACCTCCCCCCTCCAGGGGGAGGTGGAAGCGCGTTGCTCGCGCTGCTTGAGCGCTAGGCCCCGTGGCGGCCCACGATCGCGATCGAGCAGACGTTCTGGTGGGGAAAGCCGCCGAGGTTGTGCACCAGCCCGCGCGCGGCTTCCTTGTGCCGCTGGCGCGGCCCGGCGCGGCCCTGGAGCTGCAGATAGATCTCGTAGATCATCCGCAAGCCCGAGGCGCCGATCGGATGCCCGAAGCATTTGAGCCCGCCGTCGATCTGCACCGGCAGCCGGTGCTCGCGGTTCGGCGAGCGCTGGGACGCCGACGCCGAGGATCTCATCGTCGAGGCCTATGAGGAGGCGCTCGGCGATGCCGGCCTCGTGGTAGGCGCGCTTGGCCGCGATGCGGGTGGTGGCGAAATAGCTGCCGTCCCAGGAATTGTGCTGCGCCTCGACCCCGTTGGAGACCGCGAGCTGCAGCGCCTTCACCGAGATCAGATCGGACTTGCCGAGCCCCCTGGCGATCTCCGGCGTGGTGAGGATGGCGCAAGCCGCGCCGTCGCTGACCCCGCAGCAATCATAGAGCCCGAGCGGCTCGGCCACCATCGCGGCATTGAGCACCTGCTCCATGCTGATCTTGTTCTTGAGATGCGCCTTGGGATTGCGGCTGCCGTTGTCGTGGCTCTTCACCGAAATGTGCGCCATGGCGCGCTTGAGATCGCCGGCGTCCATGCCGTGCTTGGCGCGATAGGCGGCGGCGAGCTGGGCGAAGCTGCCGGGCGCCGAGACATTGGCCCAGTACATCGAGTTGAGCGCGCCGCGGCTGCGTTGCGGCAACCCGCCGTAGCCGGTGTCTTTGAGCTTCTCGCAGCCGAGCGCCAGCGCGATGTCGCAGGCGCCGGCCGCCACCGCATAGGTCGCGCCGCGGAACGCCTCGGAGCCCGACGCGCAATAATTCTCCACCCGCGTCACCGGGATGTAGGGCAGCCGCAGCGCCACCGCGAGCGGCACGCCCGACTTGCCGACGTGCTGCTCCTCGATCGCGGTGGCCAACCAGGCCGCCTCGATCTGCTTGGTCTCGATGCCGGCGTCGCCGAGCGCCTCCTCATAGGCCTCGACGATGAGATCCTCGGCGTCGGCGTCCCAGCGCTCGCCGAACCGCGAGCACCCCATGCCGAGAATGGCGACCTTGTCGCGAATGCCGCTGGCCATGATCAAGCCTCCGATTTCGCTTGCGCCGGCGCGCCGGCCGGCGCCGCCTTCCAGAAGTAACGCACGAAGCCGCGCTGCGCGTCGCGCTCCTTGACGCGGAACACCATGCGCATGTTCATGCCGACCTCGACCGCGCCGCGGTCGACGTCGGTGAAGTCCGCCATCAGCCGGCCGCCCGGATCGAACTGCACCATGCCGTAATAGGCGGGCGGATCCGGCGAATAGGTGAGATAATCGGCCGACCAGGACAGCACCCGCGCCGGAAAATCGGCGAACGACTGGTCGTCCTGGCTGTGAAACGCGTTGCAGTTCGGGTTGACGCAGATCCGCGATTTCGGGAACTGCATGGTGCCGCAGATGCGGCAACGGCCGCCGACCAGCCCGAGCAGCATGTCGCGCTTGCGGTACAGCGTGCTCAGCGGCGTCTGGCGGTCGACCTCGGCGCGCAAGCCTTTGTCCATCTTCACGAGATCGTTGAAGGCCAGATATTTCTGGTAGTTGCTCTCGCTCTTGCCGCGGGCGAG
>VAZU01000397.1 GCA_005884745.1 Alphaproteobacteria bacterium | reverse complement strand
AAGTTCGCGTAATAAACCAGAACTGCGCTAGGAATGGCCTTCGTATTCCATGATAGTCAACGGGAACCGCGCAGCAGTTCCCCGGTTGTTCACTCGGATTTCATCGGGAGAAATTCCATGGCCTTCGGCATCGAGCATCTGCAGCCGATCATCGCTCTTATCGCCGGCATCCTCATCCTCATCATTCCGCGGCTTCTGAACATCATCGTGGCGATTTATTTGATCGTCATCGGGCTCGTCGGCCTGGGGTTTCTGCGTTGAACGGCAGGCACTGAAGGTCGCGAGCCCCTCGGCGCTTTCGCCGCATGACGGTTGAAATGCCGGGCAAAAGTCGCCATGAACGGGCGCGACCGGGGACGCAAAAAACCTGAATGGAAGCCTCAATGGCGAAATGGGTCTACACCTTCGGCGACGGCAAGGCCGAGGGCGGCGCACAGATGCGCGATCTGCTCGGCGGCAAGGGGGCGAATCTCGCGGAGATGGCCAACCTCGGGCTGCCGGTGCCGCCGGGCTTCACCATCACGACCGAGGTCTGCAGCTATTTCTACCAGCACGGCAAGCGCTATCCGGCGGACCTGAAGCAACAGGTCGAGGCCGCGCTCGACTACGTCGGCAAAGTGGCGGGCAAGAGCTTCGGCGACCGCGCCGATCCGCTGCTGGTCTCGGTGCGCTCGGGCGCCCGCGCCTCGATGCCGGGCATGATGGATACCGTGCTCAACCTCGGCCTCAACGACGAGACCGTGGACGCGCTCGCGGAAAAAGCCGCCGACCGCCGCTTCGCCTACGACAGCTACCGGCGTTTCATCGCCATGTATTGCAACGTGGTGCTCGGGATGGAGCATCATCATTTCGAGGAGATCCTCCAGGACTACAAGGACCGCAACGGCCACGGGCTCGACACCGATCTGGACGCCGACGATTGGGCGAAGATCGTCGCGCGCTACAAGGAGGGCGTCCAGGCGGAACTGGGCCGGCCGTTCCCGCAGGACCCGCACGAGCAATTGTGGGGCGCGATCGGCGCCGTGTTCGGGTCCTGGATGAACGCGCGCGCGATCACCTATCGGCGCCTGCACAATCTTCCGGAAAGCTGGGGCACCGCGGTCAACGTGCAGGCCATGGTGTTCGGCAACATGGGCGAGACCTCGGCGACCGGCGTCGCCTTCACGCGCAATCCCTCGACCGGCGAGAACCAGCTCTACGGCGAGTTCCTGATCAACGCGCAGGGCGAGGACGTGGTGGCCGGCATCCGTACGCCGCAGGAGATCTCGGAAGCCGCGCGCGTCGCCGCGAAATCCGACAAGCCGTCGATGGAAACCGCGATGCCCGAGGCGTTTGCCGAGCTGGTGCGCATCTACGAGCGGCTCGAGCGGCACTATCGCGACATGCAGGATCTCGAGTTCACGGTGGAGCAGGGCAGGCTGTGGATGCTGCAGACGCGGTCCGGCAAGCGCACCGCCAAGGCGGCGCTCAAGATCGCCGTCGAGCTCGTCGAGCTCGCCCAGGACGGGCTGATCTCGCAAGAAGAAGCCATCACCCGGGTCGACCCGGCCGCGCTCGACCAGCTGTTGCACCCGACCATCGATCCCAAGGCCGAGCGGAAAATCCTCGCCACTGGACTGCCGGCGTCCCCCGGCGCCGCGTCCGGCGAGATCGTGTTCTCCTCGGACGAGGCGGAGGCGCTGAAGGGTCAGGGCCGCAAGGTCATCCTGGTGCGGGTCGAGACTTCGCCCGAAGACATCCACGGCATGCATGCCGCCGAGGGCATCCTCACCACGCGCGGCGGCATGACTTCGCATGCCGCGGTGGTCGCGCGCGGCATGGGCAAGCCGTGCGTCTCCGGGGCGGGCGCCATTCGCGTCGACTATGCGGCGCAGACGCTCTCCGCCGCCGACGTCACGCTCAAGAAGGGCGAAATGCTCACCATCGACGGCACCACCGGGCAAGTGCTGGTCGGCCGCGTGCCGATGACCGAGCCGGAGCTCTCCGGCGAGTTCGCCACGCTGATGGCCTGGGCCGACGCCGCGCGCGTGCTCAAGGTGCGGGCCAATGCCGACACGCCGAAGGACGCGCGGGTCGCGGTGAAATTCGGCACCGAGGGCATCGGGCTATGCCGCACCGAGCACATGTTCTTCGAGGAGAACCGCATCGTCGCCGTGCGCGAGATGATCCTCGCCGACGACGAAGCCGGCCGGCGCGCCGCGCTCGCCAAGCTGTTGCCGATGCAGCGCGGGGATTTCGTCGAGCTGTTCGAGATCATGGGCGGGCTGCCGGTCACGATCCGCCTGCTCGATCCGCCGTTGCACGAGTTCCTGCCGCACACCGAGGAGGAGATCGCCGCGGTCGCGACCGCGATGGGCGCCGATCCGAAAAAACTCGCCGACCGCGCGCGCCAGCTCCACGAGGTCAATCCGATGCTGGGCTTCCGCGGCTGCCGGATCGCCATCGCTTTTCCGGAGATCGCCGAGATGCAGGCCCGCGCCATCTTCGAGGCGGCGGTCGAGTCCGGCCGCAACACCGGCGCGAAGGTCGCGCCCGAAGTGATGGTGCCGCTGATCGCCAGCAAGGCCGAGTTCGACATCGTCAAGGAGCGCATCGACGCCGCCGCCGCCGCGGTCGCGGCGGAGACCGGCGAGCGCGTCGATTATCAGGTCGGCACCATGATCGAGCTGCCGCGCGCCGCGCTGCTCGCCGGCGACATCGCCAAGACCGCGGAATTCTTCTCGTTCGGCACCAACGATCTCACCCAGACCACGTTCGGGATCAGCCGCGATGACGCCGCGAGCTTCCTCGGGCCGTACACGGCGAAGGGCATCCTCCCGGTCGATCCGTTCGTCTCGCTGGATCGCGAAGGGGTCGGCGAGCTCGTCAGCATCGCGGTCGAGCGCGGGCGCAATACCAAAAACAACCTCAAGCTCGGCATCTGCGGCGAGCACGCCGGAGATCCCGCCTCGATCGCCTTCTGCCACGAGGTCGGGCTCGACTATGTCTCGTGCTCGCCGTTCCGGGTGCCGATCGCGCGGCTCGCCGCCGCGCAGGCCGCGCTCGGCAAGGCGCCGGCGAGCCAGACGTGATGCTGGGCGATCGCATTTGACCGAGCCAGCCGGAGCAAGCCGGCAGATATCTGCGAAAGCCCTGCCTTCCGGGGAGGGTGAAGGGCGCG
>VAZU01000068.1 GCA_005884745.1 Alphaproteobacteria bacterium | reverse complement strand
GCCTGACCAGAAAGTACAAATGGGCGGGCGACGGCGCTATCGCCGAGGCCACCAATCTTCCCGCGCTCGGCAACAAGATCGAGGGCTTCGTCGGCATCAATCGCTACGTCCCGGTCTTCGATGCACCGCTCAATACCCCCGCCCACAAGAAGTTCTTCGACGATGCCGTCGCCCGGCTCAAGCAGATCGATCCGTCCGGTCCGCTGCCCGACCGCTACGTCCAGTCGAACTTCGAGGCGATGAATGCCCTCAAGATCGGCATGGAGAAATCGGGGTTCCGCGGCCGCGAGGATACGCCGAAGCTGATCGAGGCGCTGGAGGGGCTGGAGATGAAGGAGGGGGACGACTTTCCGCAGGGAGACAAGCTTCTCCGCAAGGACGACCACCAGGCCTTCCTCCGCGAGTTCATCTTCGACATCAAGGACGGCAAGCACCGGATCATCGAAGTGGTCGCGAAGGACAAAACGGTCTTCCCGCCGGCCTGCACGTTCGCTTCCACCTAAGTGGCTGCCCGCCTCTCCATCGAGGTGCCCTTCCCGGCCGACGCCGGCCGGGAGGACGCCGCTCTGTTGCGGACCCAAGATCTGACCGTCCGCTTCGGAGGCCTGGCCGCGCTGAACAATGTCAACTTCGAAGTGCGCCGCGGCGAGATCCGGGCGATCATCGGGCCGAACGGCGCAGGCAAGAGCACCTTCTTCAATTGCCTGACCGGCGTCCTGCGCCCGCTTTCGGGGCGCATCTTGTTCCAGGATGAGGACATCACCGGGCTTCCATCGAACCGGATCTCGCAGAAAGGCATCGCCCGGTCGTATCAGATCACCAACATTCTCCCCAGCGCCACCACCTTCGAGAACGTCCGCATCGCTGCTCAGTCGCGCCGGCACGGCTGGAGCCTGCTGACCCACCACCGCGCCTATCGCGACATCATTGAGAAGGCCGAAGCGGTACTGGAGGCCGTCGGCTTGCAAGGCAAGGCGGACGAAATCGCCGCCAATCTTTCCCACGGCGAGCAGCGCAATCTCGAGATCGCCATCGCGCTGGCGACCGAGCCGCAACTGCTGTGCCTGGACGAGCCGACCGCGGGCATGAGCGCGGCCGAGACCCACGAGACCATGGCCCTGGTCCGTCGCATCGCCAAAGATCTGACGATCCTGATCGTCGAGCACGACATGCAAGTGGTGATGGAACTCGCCCATCGCATCACCGTGTTTCACTACGGTGCGATCCTGGCCGAGGGTACGCCGGCCGAGATCCAGCGGAATCCCAGGGTGCTGGAGGTCTATCTCAAGACATGAGCGACACTCCCCCGCAGCCCCTCATCACGGTTGACGACATCCACACCTATTATGGCAAGAGCCATATTCTCAATGGCGTGTCCCTCGAAGTCGGCACAGGAGAGGTCGTGGGCCTGCTCGGGCGCAACGGCGTCGGCAAGAGCACGACGCTGAAAACCATCATGGGCCTCGTACGGCCGAGCCGGGGCAGAACGCTGCTCGAAGGCTGCGCCATCACCGATTTTCCGGCGCACCGGATAGCCCGGCTGGGCATCGGTTACGTTCCCGAGGATCGACGGATCTTTCGCCTTCTGACCGTCATGGAGAATCTCCGCACCGGCCTCGACCGCCGCGCGGTGACCGAGGCCAGGAAGAAGGAGCTCCTGGACAAGGTCTACGCGTTTTTCCCGATGCTGGCGGAACGGCGCAATCAAGCCGGCGGCACGCTTTCGGGCGGCGAGCAGCAGATGCTCGCGATCGCTCGCGCGATGATGCTCGAGCCGAAAATCATCCTGCTGGACGAGCCGACTGAAGGGCTGATGCCGCGCATGGTGTCCCAGATCCGCCAGATCATCGACGCTCTCCACCGGGACGGCGTGGCGATCCTGCTCGTGGAGCAGAACGTGCCGCTGACGCTCGACGCGAGCCGGCGGGTCTACATCATGGAGAAGGGCGCCGTCCGCCACCACGCCCTAGCCTCGCAGCTGCGGGTGAACGACGCGGTGATCCACCAGTATTTGGGCGTGTAACATGGCCATCGACCAGCTGCTTCAGGCCATTCCGCTCGATCAGCTGCTGATCCAGACGGTCAACGGCATCGTCGCCGGCATGATTTTGGCTCTGGTGGCCTCCGGCCTGACGCTGATCTTCGGCATCATGGATGTCGTGAACTTCGCCCACGGCGAGCTGTTCATGCTGGGCGCCTATGTGGGCGTGATCGTATTGACGGCCACCGGCAACTTCTGGCTTGCGCTCGTGGTCGCCACACTCGTCATCGCGCTGCTTGGCGCCGGCATTCATGTCATCGCTCTGCGCCCGTTGCTCGGCCGCGATCCCTTGACGACCATCCTGGCCACCTTCGGCATCTCCCTGGTGCTGCAGAACTACGCGCTCTGGCAGTTCGGCCCGGTGGCGCGCAAGATCCAAGAGCCCTTCAGCGGGTATTTCACGCTGTTCTATCTCGATTATCCGTGGTACCGGCTGGTGATCGCGCTGCTCTCGGCCGCCATCATCGGTGCGCTGTGGCTGTTCCTGAAATTCGGCACGTACGGCATCTGGATCCGCGCCACGACCCAGGACCGCGTCATGGCGCAGGCCATGGGCATCCCGGTGCCGCAGGTCCTTACCGCGGTGTTCGCCATCGGCGCCGGAATGGCCGCCGCCAGCGGCGTGCTGTTTGGACCGCTGGTCGGCGTCAATCATGCCATGGGGGTCGACTGGGTGCTCAAGGCATTCATCGTCGTCGTGGTCGGCGGGATGGGCAACCTCGGAGGATCCATCGCCGCCTCGATCTTCATCAGCCTGTTGGAATCCTACGCCTCGATCTGGGTGAGCCCGGCCCAGGCCGTGATCTTCTCCTTCGTCGTGCTGATCCTCACCCTGCTGTTCCGGCCCACGGGCCTGTTCGTTCCGACACCCAAATGACCGCGCGCCGCCGCATTGGCTATTGGATGGGGTTCTCCGTCGTCCTGGCGCTGCTGATCGCGGCACCGCTGGTGCTGCCGGCATTCTGGCGCAGCTTCCTGACCGAGATCCTGATCTGGGGGCTGCTTGCCATGTCCTCCGATCTCCTGATCGGTTACACGGGCATGGTGTCGTTCGGACATTCGGCGTTCTTCGGCCTGGGAATCTACGGCGCCGCGGCGGCCCTGCTGTGGACCAGCCCGCCCAATCTATGGATGGCGTTCCTGTTCGGGCTCGTCGCCGCTGCCGCGGTCGCGGCCTTCGTCGCCTATTTCTCCACGCGTCTTCGCGACATCTATTTCGCGATCACGACCTTGATCTTCTCGCAGATCTTCTACGTGATCATCTTCACCTGGACCGAATTGACCGGGGGCGAGAACGGGCTGACCTTCCGCCGTCCGGCACTGGCCGTTCCCGGGCTCTTCTCGGTCCCATTCACTTCGGAGACGCTGCACTGGTTCGTGCTCGCGGTGGTGACCCTGTCGTACCTCGTGCTGCGGCGCATTACTCGGTCGCCGTTCGGGATGGTGCTGCAGTCGATCCGCGAGAACGAGGCGCGGACCCGGGCGATCGGCTATCCTGTCGAGCGCTACAAGATCGTGGCGGTGATGCTCTCGGGGTTGTTCGCGGGGCTCGCCGGGGTGCTCTACGCCATCCAGAACCGGTTCGCAGCGCCCGATTTCGTGTTCTTCCTGGTCTCGGGCGAAGTGGTAATCTTCAACGTCATGGGTGGGATCGGCACGCTGGTGGGACCTATCGTGGGAGCGGCGTTCTTCCTGCTGCTGCGCGAAGGATTCTCGCGCTTTTTCACCGAGTACTACCTGATTCCGGTAGGGCTCATCTTCATCGCAATGGTCATCTTCATGCCCCAGGGGCTGCTCGGGTTCATGAGACGATCGCTCAATCGATAGCTTCGAGGCGCGCGTTGGAGCCGGCAGAATCGAGGCGATCCGGATGCCTGCTCGCGAGATCATGTCGGCCGATGATCCAGGGAGAGACGCTTGGGCTACCAAACCATCCTCTATGACGAAGACGGGCCGGTCGGCACCATCACGCTCAATCGCCCCGACGACGGCAACATGTTCAACGCGACCATGTGTCACGAGCTGCGCGATTGCATCAATGCGATCCGGCGCGAGACGCGCACCCGGGTGCTGGTGATCACCGGAGCCGGCGAGCGGTTCTTCTGCATCGGCGGGCGCAAGGACGGGCTCGAGGACACCATTCTTTACGCCGGCACCCTGCCGACGCTGGAAATGTACGAAGCGATCGAGCGCCTGCAGAAGCCGGTCATCGCCTCGGTCAATGGGTTTGCCGTCGGCGGCGGCAACGTGCTGCAGATGCTGTGCGATCTCACCATCGCCAAGGAAAGCGCCGTGTTCCGCCAGGTCGGGCCGATGATGGGCTCCTTCGACGCCGGCTACGGCACCTGGTACCTGGAGGATCTCGTCGGCAAGAAGAAAGCCAAGGAAATCTGGTTCTGCAATCCGAAGATCTCCGCGCGCGAGGCGCTGCAGCTCGGGCTCATCAACCGCGTGGTCCCGGACGCTCGGCTGCGCGAGGAGACCCGGGCCATGGCGCTCGAGATCGCCGAGCGGGGAGCGTTTGCGCTGGCCTCGATCAAGGCCGCCTTCAACGCCCGCCACGGCGGCGTAGCCGGGCTCTCGCGGATGGCCCATGATTTGCTGTTGCGCGCGTACTTGGAGACGGAAGAAAGCCAGGAGCTTGCCAAGGCCTTCGCCCAGAAGCGAAAGCCCGACCCGGCGCAATTCGGCAGATAAAGATGCGGCCGTTCCTGACCCTCCATCACCCCGCGGCGGCGCGGCGCTATTACGCCGAAGGCCTGTGGCGGGAGGATACGTTCTATTCGCTGCTCTTCCGCCATGCCGGCGAGCGTCCGCAGGTACCGGCCCTGCGCGACAGCCGGTATCGGCTGACCTGGTCCGAGATACTGGCGTGGGTCGACGGCGTTGCCGCCGATCTCGCCGCGCAAGGGCTCGCGGGCGGCGACCGCGTGTCGATTTGGCTTTCCAGCCGCATCGAGGCCGTCATCGCCTTTCTGGCCTGCTCGCGCCAGGGCTATGCCTGCAATCCGTCCTTGCACCGGGCCTACACGCCGTCCGAAGTCGCGCAGCTCATCGACTATTTGAAGGCGAGCGCCTTGATCACCGAGCCGAGCGGTCGCGAGCCCGCGGATCTCGCCGCGGTGCTTGCGCAGGCAAGCTCGCTCAAGCGTGTCTACATGCTGCCGGATTTTCCGGCGCCCGGGCCCGCGACCGGCGAGGCGATCTCGGATCCGGACAAGGTTTCATACCTCGCATTCACCTCCGGCACGACCGGCGTCCCGAAATGCGTCATGCATTCCGACAACACGCTGTTCGCCAACGCTCGCGAGATGGTCCGCGATTGGGGGCATGGGCCGCACACCAAGCTGCTGACGCTCAGCCCGCTGTCGCACCACATCGCCTGGGTGGCGGCGGCGCAATGGCTGCTTGCCGGCTGCGAGCTGATCGTCAACGATCCGCCGGCGGGCCGCCACGGCATCGACTGGATCGTCGAGACCGGCGCGACCTACGTCATGGGGGTCCCCACCCACGCGATGGACATCATTGCCGAGCAGCGCCGCCGCGGGCTCGAGCGCATCGGTTCGGTCGAGGTGTTCTACATGGCGGGCGCGCCGATCCCGCCATCGGTCGCCGAGGCGTTTCTGGAGCAGGGCATCAAGCCGCAGAACATCTACGGCATGACCGAGAATTCCTCGCATCAATACACGCACCCGGACGACGGTCGCGCGACCATCGTCGATACCTGCGGGCGCGGCGGCCAGGCCTACGAGGTCCGTCTGTTCGATCCGGAGAATTCCGATCGCGACGTGCCGCGCGGCTCGCTCGGCGAGATCGGCGGGCGCGGCGCCGCGCTGATGCTCGGCTATTACGGCAACCAGCCGGCGACCGCCGCAAGCTTCAACCGCAACGGCTGGTTCCTGTCCGGCGACCTCGGCGTGCTCGATGAGGCCGGCAACCTGAAAATCGTCGGCCGCCTCAAGGATCTGATCATCCGCGGCGGGCACAACATCTATCCGGCCCACATCGAAGCGCTGGCGCTGCGCCATGCCGCGGTCGAGCGCGCGGCCTGCGTGCCGATCGCGGACGACCGGCTCGGGGAGCGCGCCTGCGTCGCGGTGATCGGCGCGATCGCGCCCGATGCGCTGCTCGCGCACCTGGCCGCGGAAGGCCTGTCGAAATCCGACATGCCGGAATATTTTCTGCGCGTCGAGACCTTGCCGCTGACCGCGAGCGGCAAGATCCTCAAACGCGAGCTGGTCGCCATGATCCGGCGCGGCGAGCTTGAGCCCACGCCGGTGCGATGGCGCGCCAAGGAGATGGCCTGATGCCCTTGAGCCTCACGCGCCGCGACGAAGTTGCCGTCCTCGTGCTCGATCGCCAGGAAGTGCTCAATGCGCTGTCCTTCACTTTTCTCGAGGAGATTGCCGACGCGTTCGATGCGGTAGGGAAGATGGGCGCGCGTGCCCTGGTGATCACCGGCGCCGGAACCAAGGCGTTCTGCGCCGGCGCCGACGTCAAGGAGCTTCGCGGCCGGGACCCCGCCGCGCACAGGCACAGTCTCCGGCGCGGCCAAGAAATATTTTCGAAGCTCGAGGCGCTTCCGATCGCGTCGATTGCGGTCATCAACGGCTACGCGTTCGGCGGCGGGCTCGAGCTCGCCCTGGCGGCGACCTTTCGCCTCGCCATGGCGAACGCCAAACTGGGATTCCCCGAGATCAAGCTCGGCATGATCCCCGGCTATGGCGGCACCCAGCGCCTGCCGCGCGTCGTCGGCGAGGCGCGTGCGCTCGAGTTGATCCTGACCGGGCGCACCGTCGGTGCCGAAGAGGCGCTGCGCATCGGCCTCGTGCATCGGCTGGCGGACGGCGACCCGATCGAAGCCGGCCTCGCTTTCGCCCGCGAGCTGACCGGCTACAGCCTACCGGTGCTGGCGCTGGCGCGCTCCGCGGTGACCCGGGCGCTCGACGAGCCGATTCACGAGGGCCTGAAGATCGAAGCCGACGTGGCCACGCTCGCATTCCGCACCGCCGATGCCGAGGAAGGCATGGCGGCTTTCGTCGAGAAGCGCGCCCCGGTGTTCCGCGATGCGTGAGGGCTTTGCACACGGTGCCGACACCTCTCCCCTTGAGGAGCAGCGTGATCGCGCATGCCTCGCGGCTGGCTCCGAACACCTCCCCCTGAAAGGGGGAGGTCGACCGCGCAGCGGTCGGGAGGGGGTCGCGATCCCCACCCCATCCCTCCCCTTTTCAAGGGGAGGGAGGAGATTCCGGCACCCCCGCAGTCAAAGCCGGTCGCGCTGTGGACCCGGCTTGCCATGAAAGTCTTCGAAACGCTGGAGCGCCAGCGGAACTGGTCGGAGGACGAGCGGCTGGTGCTCGATCAAGTCAGGCGCGTGGCCGACGGCGTCATCGCCGCCAAGGCTGCCGAGATCGATCGCACCGGTGAGTTCCCGTGGGACAACGTCCGCGCGCTCAACGCCATCGGCGCCAACGCGATCTTCGTGCCGGCGGCCTATGGCGGGCTCGGGATGTCCTACCGGCTCTACCTCGCGGTGGTGAAAATCATTGCCGAGGCCTGCGCCTCGACCGGCATCATCTATTCCACGACTTTCAACGGACTGAAGTCTCTCATCGACATCGGCAGCCCGG
>VAZU01000067.1:9190-17474 GCA_005884745.1 Alphaproteobacteria bacterium | reverse complement strand
CCCAAGGAAGGGGTACGGTCCTGCCAAAGACCGCTCAAGGCAACGGCCGATCCGGCCCCTGGTTCCCCGGCCGGCCGCGGTGCGATCGCGGTCCGGACCTAATCGCGATTGCACGGCGGGTCATAGGCCCCGGCGAGATCGGCCACGATGGCGGTCCGGGCCTGCGCGTCATCCTCCAGGTGGAGGCAGAGGCAGTTTGCCTCGTTGGCGTCGATGCAAGGCTTGTGCTTGCCGGCCAGCGGCCGCCGCGAAATGTCGGCGCTCTCGCCCACGTAGATCCAGGTGTATTCCGCCTCCGCTTCGGCGAACGGAATGCGCTTGGCGAGAAAATACACGGCGCCCAGCGGCTTGAATGCGTCCTCGCGCAGATAGACGGCGAACTCGTAGCGCCTCCCCGATACCCCGATCAGCGCCACCGTGCCGAGCTTGGGCATATGGTTCTCCGGCGGATCGGGACGTTAGCACGAAAAGCGCCGATGCAGGGTGATGCAGGGTTCCGGACAAGTCCGGCTGCAATGCCGCGGTCGGGGTTTTCCGGAACTAGGGCTGAGCCGATGGCAGGGTCCGCGAGGCGAGCGCCGAACAGGAATCAGGGTTGCGTCTGCGGCAGAGCATTCACCTCGTCGAGCGCGGATTCTACCGTCGCAACCAGCTTGCGATCGTTGAACGGCTTGGCGAGCCACGCCAGCGGTCGCGCGCACTCGGCCCGCGCTTTCACGGCGGCGTCGGCCAGCGCCGAAGCGAAGATGCTGCGGATGCCGAAACGCTGGAAGATCTCGACCGCAGCGTCGATGCCGTCGCGCTTGCCGGGAAGATAAATGTCCATCAGGACCAGTTCCGGCCGGCGGTCCATCGCTGCTTGAACGGCCTGGTCCGCGGTTTCGACGATGTCGACGACGTCGTAACCGGCTTCGACCAGCGCGCTCTCGCATTGATGCGCGACGAAGTAATTGTCCTCGACGATGAGAACGCGTCGCGCAAGCCGGGCATCGGCGGCCGGATTGCCGGCGCGCCCGGATTCAACATCCCGGGTCATCTCGATCCGCAACGGCTTCATGAAGGGATCCCCTTCCCAATGCCCACAGGCCTGCTATGGACCAAATCTGGCAAAATTGTAGCCCAGATGGTCCCCGCATGCCTGGGTCGCCCCCGAATCATCCCCGACATCCCCGCAACAGGATATGAGTGCGGCGGGGAGCTTGACAAGATCCGAGTTTCGCCCCGTGTTCGCATTGAGCCTCGCAAGCTGAACGTCGGGTGAACGCCGCTGCCGCGAAGTTAGGCAATCGGCCTCCGGGAGCCGTCTTGAAGCACTAAATCGCCTCCGCTAGGCTCGATCGCGCGGCTCCGGGGCGCGTGCCATGAATCAAATCTTGCTGATCGCCGCAGCCATGCTGCTTGCGCCGGCATCGGTCCGGGCCAATGCCGTCGAGATCGTCCGCGCGCATCCGACGGCGCCGCAGCCCGGCAGACCGGTCGCGCACGGCACCCCCGGGGCGGGCCTGCTCGTTGCCCAAAACGCGGCAGCGTCCACTACGATCGCGGGCACCTATGCCGGCAAGGTCGACCGCCGGTACATCAACGGCGAGCCCCAGGCGACCCGCACCTACCGCCTGACGATGAACCCGGATATAAATACGGCTAAAGTGCTCATCTACGATCTCGAGGGAAAACTCCTCAACGAGATCGGATTGGTCGGCAAGATGACCGATGACCGGACACTCGAGGGCAAGACGACCGTGATCAATTCCTCTCCCAACTACAAGCCCGATCACGTTCGCCTGGTGTTTTCACCGGATCGCAGCAGCGTCGAGTGGTACCACAACGACGGTACCCTCGAAGGGTCCGGCACGCTGTCGCACCGGGTCGAATAGCCGTTGCGATGCCGACCTCGTCACCGCAGCTTGCTCGCGGCCGCCGATCGACGAACGGCTAACGAGGGGAATTGCCATGGTCCGGATATCCGCAGGGAGCGCCATTCGCACGTTCATTGCGGCAATCGCGTTGCTGGCGCCTTGGCTCATCGGCGCGGCTGCGCTCGCCCAAGAGATCCGGCTGACCCGTCCGGCTGCCTCCGGCGTCGAATCGCCGCTCGTGGACGAACGCTCCTGGGACGCGAGCTGCAAGCCGCTGGCCACCTCGGTCACGATCACGAGCCAACCGAGCAACGGCAAGGTGACGGTCGTCCCGGGGGTGAGCATTATCGCGGTGAGCACGCCGCAGTCCGCGAGCACCGGGCACTGCGGCGGCAAGTCCGTCGCCGGCAACCAGATCATGTATCAGTCGAATCCGGGATTCCGCGGCACCGATACGCTGGCCTACAAGGTCACATACGGCAACGGCAAGAGCGGATCGACCACGCTCACGATCAATGTGCGCTAGTCCAGCTGAAGATGCGAGCTATCGGACAATGCCGGTTCGGAATTCGGCGGCGGTCGACCACGACGTCGTCACCGCTCCGACCTGTTGCTAACGGGCGTGGCAAGTTTTTTGCGGCGGTTCGCCTCTGCGTCCTGGTCGGGGTGCTTCTCGCGGTCGCAGGCGGGCCGGGCCCGACGTCCCACGCCGCGCCTGCGCTCGATTACGAATTCTTCAAGGGCCGGGTCGAGCCTATTTTCTTGAAGAAGCGCGCCGGCCATGCGCGGTGCTATGTCTGCCATTCGCAAAGCAACAATGCGTTTCGGTTGGAGAAACTGTCGCCCGGATCGAGCTTCTGGGCCGAGGACCAATCGCGCCGCAACTTCGAGAACGTCTCGAGCTTGGTCAATCCCGCCGATCCGGCCGCGAGCCTGCTGCTGCTGCAGCCGCTCGCGCCCGAGCGGGGCGGCAATCCGTTCCATTCCGGCGGCAGACAGTTCGCCTCCAAGCACGATCCGGACTGGAAGACTCTGGCCCGCTGGGTCAGCGGAGCGAAGCTCGGGGCGGGGTCGGAGCGGTAGCGGCGCGCTCGGAATTCTCGGGTATCACCAGGGTGTTGATCCGCTTCGGCACCTCGCCGACCGGAATGACCGCGATCAGCTTCATCGCCTGCGTGTCGATCGCCGACACGCTCCGCAGCCCGGAATTGGATATGTAGACGGTCTTGCTGTCGGGCGTAAACGTCACCCAGTTCGGCACCGCGGCGATCGGGCCGCGCCCCGGCAACCGGAGGTCCGGGAGCGCGACCCGGCCCAGCAGCTTCAGATCCTGGAGCGAGTACACGAACACGGCGTTGCTCGGGACGCTGGTGACCCAAAGTGTCCGGCCGTCCGGCGCGACGCCGATACCGTGCGAGGGCGCGCCGGCGCGCCGAGGATCCGTCTCGAACGCAGCCGACGGGTCGGGCAGCCCGACCCTGGCGACCTCGCTGCGCGCGGCGAAATCCACCACCGCGTAGCCGTCGAAATCCGAAAGCTGCACGAAGATCCTGCGCGTCGCCCCGTCGGGACCCGCCTCGATCGCCATCGGGCGGATGCCGCGGTCGAGCTGCAGTTCCCAGACCGGCTGCTCGGTCGCGACATCGATGACCGTGATGGTCTTGGTCCGGATCGACCCGGTGATCACGTATTTGCCGTCCGGCGTCACATAGACGTTGTGGAGAGGTCCGTCGACCCGGATGCTGTTGGTCCGCGTCAGCGAAGCGGTATCGATCACATCGAGCGCGCCCGGGTCCCGGGCGATGCCGACTACGACGCGCCCGCCGTCCTTGGTGATGGCGATATTGTTGGGATGATCGCTCAGCGGCACCTTCTTGATCGGCGCGCCGGTCTTGCGATCGAAGACGTCGAGCGTGCCGTCGGCCTCGTCGCTCACATAAACCTTGGAGGCGTCCGGCGCGAAGGCGATTCCATGGGCCGCCTCGATTCCCTTGATCACCTGCACCACCCTGTTGGTGGCGGCGTCGATCACGTGAATGCCGTCGCCCGCGCTGTTGGTGACATAAATGCGCACCGTCCCCGCCTCGACCGGCAGCGGCGCGAGCGCCAGCGCCATCCACAGATGCCTCAGCCGACGAAAAAACGCTTGCATGACAACTCAGCTCATCGTGGAAATTCCCGTTGCAAACCTACCGGGAACGATGCCGGACATCAAGGCGGCGCCGTCTCCCAGAGATCGCAACACCGACAGCGGCCGCGCCGAAGATCCCCCTTTGCCTCAGCGCGAGGGATTGGAAGCGAGCGACTGATAGAATGCCCTCGCCTCCGCCGTGAACGCCCGGCGCGCCGCGTCGTCCAGATAGAACATGTGCCCGGCGCGGTAGAGCTTGAGCTCGACCCGGCCGGGCGCGCCGATCTGCGGCAGGTGCTCGATCACATAGCGGCTGACCGCGTAGGGGATCACCATGTCGCTAAAGCCGTGGGCGATCAGGATGCGCAGCGAGGGGTCGACCGCCAAAAGATCGCGGATGTCGTCCTGCACGCTCGGCGGCGACCAGCCGCCGCCCTCGTGCCAGCTCCATTTGTGGCTGACCTCGGAGGCGAGCAGCGCGTACGTGATGTCGGTCTTGAACCCGAGCTCGTTGCGCGCGTAGCCCACGAAGGTCCCGCCGAGCGCCCGCACGAAGCCGTCGAGGATCGGATCGGGACCCTCCGGCCCGTAGGCCTCGGGATACGGATCGGGCGTCGCGAAGCTCGCATCGTAGCGGCTCACCACTTGATCCTGGCCGGCGCGCAAATTCTTCAAATAGACGTCGCGAATGAATCCGCGGGTCTTGACCACGGTCTCCGCCGGCAGACCGGAGAGCTGGGCGAGACGATGGTAGAACACATCGGCCTTGTCTCCGGTTGGCGGCGGCCCGGCGAGCGTGGTGAGATACTCGGTCATGGCGAAACGCTCGCCCTCCGCGAGCGCGGCGGCGCTGAAGGTGTGCCGGCGCTCGAGCTCGGTGGCGATCAGGCTGGGAAGCTGCAGCGCCGCGCCGAGCGCGTATCGGCTGCTGCCGAACAGAAATTCCGCGTCCAGCAGCGGCGATACCATCAGGATGCCGGAGACGACGATGCCCTGCTCGCGCTGCAGGGTCTTGGCGACCTTGACCGAGCGGAAGCCGCCGTAGCTTTCGCCCAGCAGATATTTGGGCGACGCGCTGCGGCCGTTCTTGGCGACGTAGAGCGCGATGATCTTCGCGATCGATTCCGCGTCGCGGCGGATATTGTAGAACGCGTTGGCGTCGTCCGGCTTCGGCGCGCGGCTCCAGCCCGTCCCCACCGGATCGATCAGAACGAGGTCGGTGAACGCCAGCCACGTCTCGGGATTGTCGCGCAGCCGGGCGGCAGCGCCATCGTGGCCCTGCGGGCCGAAGTCGACGAGCTTCGGACCGACCAGCCCCAGATGCAGAAACGCCGATGCGGCGCCGGGGCCGCCGTTGAACACGAACGTCACCGGCCGGTTCGCCGTGTCGCCGCCGCCGGCCACATAGGCGGTATAGAAGACCTCGGCCTTGCGCTCGCCGGATTGATCGATCAGCGAGAAGGTGCCGGCCGTCGCCGTGTAGGCGAGCTTGCCGGAGGCAAGCTCGATCGAGTGCTCACTGACCGCATCGCCCGGCAGCAGCCGCAGGACGCCGGGGCCGTGCTGCGGCTCGTCGCGTTGCGCACCGGGGGGCGAACGAGCGGGCTGCTCTTCGGCGATGGCCGCCGGAGCAAGCACCGCCAAGGCGAGGGCGAACGGGAGGATGCGCCGGGCCATCATGAGCGGCGACGCCGGGATTTCTTGCCGGTGGCCGGCATTGCCGACCGCGGCAGACGCTGACGCATCTCGAAGAAGCCCTGCCAGGGATCGCGTTTGAGGAAAGCGAGCCGCTGCCGCAGGTTGTCGACGTTGAAATGATCGGGCTTGATCGTGTCCGACAGTTCCGGCCATTCGAGCGGGGTCGAGACCGGCGCGCCCGGCAGGGCGCGGGTCGAATAGGGGGCGACCGCGGTCGCTCCGCGGCTGTTGCGCAGATAATCGACGTAGATCTTCCCGCGCCGCAATTGCTTCGACATGGTCGCCGCGTAACGGTCGGGCGCATCGGCCGCCATCGCGTCGGAGATGGTCTTGGTGAATGCCTTGACGCGCTCCCAATCGAACTCCGGCTCGATCGGCAACAGGACATGCAGACCTTTCCCGCCCGAGGTCTTGACGAAGCTCTCCAGGCCCAGATCCTCGAGCCGCTGCCGGGTCTCCGCGGCGGCAGCCACCACCCTGTCCCAGGCGACGCCCTCGCCCGGGTCGAGATCGAAGATCAGCCGGTCGGGATGCTCGAGATCCTGGACCGTGGATCCCCACGGGTGGATCTCGAGCACACCTGCCTGCACCAAGCCGATGAGACCCTCCAGGTCGTAAATGGCGAGCATCGGCTTCGCCTCACCGACGTCCACGGGCCGAATGGCCTTGGCGAGCCCGGCCCAGGCATGCTTCGCGTAAAAGCACTGATGCATTGCGCCGGTCGGACAGCGCACGAGACTGAGCGGCCGTCCTGTGAGATGCGGCAGGATCCAATCGGCGATCTCGACATAGAATTCGGCGAGGCCCTGCTTGGTGATGCCCTGGCCTTCCCACAGGATGCGATCCGGGTGGGTGAGGCGAACCCCCGCAATCACGTCCGCGGCATCGGCGCGTTGCGCCGGCCGGGCCTTTTTTTCCGATCCTGGCGCCTTCTCGCGCACGACTTCCTCCGCCGGCTTGTCCTCGCGCAGCCCCTTGTACGATGCCTGCCGGAGCACGTCGTCGTGAGTCCAACCGCGGAACTCGACCTCGGCAACGAGACGCGGCTCGACCCAGATCACGCCCTTGTCGGCCCCGGCGGGAAGCGGCCTGCCGAATGCGGGCTTTGCCGCCTTGATCTTGTCGAGCTGCTGCCGGAGCGAGCGCGCCACGCCGGCGGAAAAGCCGGTCCCGACCCGCCCGGCATACATCAGCTTTCCGCCTTCGTAATAACCAACCACCAACGAACCGACCGAACCCTTCGACACGGTTGAAGGCACGTACCCGAGTATGACGAATTCCTGCCGCTCCACGCATTTGCTCTTGATCCAGTGCTCGCCGCGGCCGGAGCGGTAGGGCTCGTTCTCGCGCTTGGATATGATCCCTTCGAGTCCCATCCGGCAGGCGTGCGCGAGCATCGTCGCGCCGTCCTGCTCGAAGTGCTCGCTGAAGCGGACGTTGGTGCTGCCGGCAATCGACTCCAGGACGCGCCGCAGCAGAGCCTTGCGGTCGATGAGCGGCACGTTCCGCAAGTCCGCGCCGTTGCCATACAATAGATCGAATACGTAATAGATGAACCGATCCATGCTGCCGGAACTGAGCGCTTGCTGCAGTTCGCTGAAGCTGGGGATGCCGGACGCAGTTTCGACGACGATCTCGCCGTCGATCAGGGCGGAGCCGAGCCGCAGCTTCTTCAGCGTGTCGGCGATCGGCTGGAAGCGCTTGGTCCAGTCGAGCCCTTTGCGGGTGAGCAGCTTGATGCTGCGGCCGTCGATACGGGCCTGGATGCGATAGCCGTCGAATTTGATCTCGTGAATCCAGTCCTTGCTCTTCGGGGGCCGGTCAGCCAATTGCGCCAAGCTCGGCTCGACGAACACCGGGAGCATGCCCTTCTTGGCTCCGGGAAGCCGCGCCGGATCGGGAATTTGCG
This sequence comes from Alphaproteobacteria bacterium, assembly GCA_005884745.1. Lineage (GTDB taxonomy): Bacteria > Pseudomonadota > Alphaproteobacteria > Rhizobiales > Xanthobacteraceae > AP-16. The sequence continues at coordinate 9,880 of VAZU01000067.1, read as the reverse complement.
CCTTGCGCTTGCGCGCGACCTCGGCGCGCTCGGCATGATCCGGGCGAAGCTCGTCTGCGGCGGCAACCTCCTCGATGTCGCGTCCGGTGAGGGACGAGGTCGTCGCCTCCTCGACGATGGCCGGATCCGATGTCTCGCGCGCGTATTCATCGCGCGCCTTGAACAGCAGCCATTGCTGCTTTTTTTCGCCGGGACGCGGCCGCATGCGCACTAGGTGCCAGCGGCCCTTGAGCCGTTCGCCGTCGAGCGAAAACGTGAGATGACCCTTCTTGAGGCCCTGATGCGGATCGCCTTCCGGCGTCCAGCGACCGCGGTCCCAGACGATCACCGAGCCGCCGCCATACTCGCCCTTGGGGATGTTGCCCTCGAACTCCAGATAATCCATCGGATGATCTTCGGTCTGGACCGCCAGACGCTTCTCGCCAGGAACCAGGCTCGGCCCCCGCGTCACCGCCCAACTCTTGAGCACGCCATCGAGCTCGAGGCGCAAATCGTAGTGCAGCCGCCTGGCGGCGTGCTTTTGCACCACGAATTGCCAGCCGGTGCCGCGCTGGCGCCGGGGCTCCGGTTCGGCGGTTCGGCGGAAATCCCGTTTCTCGCGGTAGGTCTTGAGCGGATCGCGCCGCCCCCGCGCCTCAGCCTTGGCGCGTGAGGAGGATTTGGCCTTGCGGCGGGGTGGCGGCACGAACG
>VAZU01000067.1:8511-9013 GCA_005884745.1 Alphaproteobacteria bacterium | reverse complement strand
GCCTTCATTGCCGCGCAGATCGATTGAGCGATCGACGGCTTCGCCGGCGCGATCGCCGAGAGCGGAGACCAGCACGCGTCCGGCAAGCCTGCCGGTCCGGAACTCGACCGCGACCGCCGCATCGCCGAGATTGAGCGCCACCAGGGTGCGCTCGCGCGAATGCGCGCGAACGAACAGCAGCAGTTCGCCGCCGGCAACCACGGGCTGATAAGCGCCGATCTGCAGCGAGAGTCGCGCGTTGCGCGTCGCGATCAGGCGCCGATACAAGTGATAGATCGACGTTGCATCGTCGCGCTGGTTGGCAACGTTCACGCTGTGGAAATCGTCGGCGAGCGGCAGCCACGGCTCGACCTCGGAAAAACCCGCACCGGGCGCTGCATCCCATTGCATCGGCGTGCGGGCGGCGTCGCGCCCGAGGCCTTGTTCCGGAACATTTTTTTCGAATGGATCCTGCCCGCGTTCGGCCGGGGTTGCGACCTGCTTCCTTCCGATCTCGTCGCCG
>VAZU01000067.1:0-8421 GCA_005884745.1 Alphaproteobacteria bacterium | reverse complement strand
TGGGCCAACCGCCGGGCGGGAGCGCCGCCTCGTATTCGTCGACGAGGCGCGCGATCGCGAGAGCGTTCCACGCGGTCGACAGCAGGGCGAAATTGAAGGGAAAATGCGCGCCGGAAAGCGCGCGCCCGTAGTAGGCGGACAGGCGGTCGAAGGGCAAATACACCTCGCCGATCAGCAGCCGGTTCGGGAATTCATCGACGACGGAACGCAGGCCGGCAATGATGCCGTGCACCTCCGGCAGATCGGCGCTGTGGAGTCGCAGCAGCCGCTTGGACGGAGGGTCGTGCTCGCGAAAGTCGGGATTTGGCGGATTGTCGCGGAATTGCTCGTCCTTCAGCAGATGTCCGACCGCATCGACGCGAAAGCCGTCGACGCCGCGCGCGAGCCAGAACCGCATCACGTCGTGGACGGCTTGCCGTACCTGCGGGTTGCGCCAGTTCAGGTCCGGCTGCTGCGCCAGGAACGTGTGGCCATAGTACTGACCGCTCGATCGGTCGAACGTCCAGGCGCTGCCGCCGAATTCGGACAGCCAGTTGTTGGGCGGGCCGCCGTTCGGGCCGGGATTGCGCCACAGGTACCAATCGCGTTTGGGATTGTCGCGCGAGGATCGGCTTTCCAGAAACCAGGGATGCCGGTCGGAGGTGTGGTTCGGCACGAGATCGAGCAGCAGCTTCAGCCCGCGCCGATGCGCCGCATGCAGCAACTCGTCGAAATCGGCAAGGGTCCCGAACAACGGGTCGATGTCGGTGTAATCGGATATGTCGTAACCGAAATCGGCCATCGGCGAGCGGAAGATCGGTGACAGCCAGATGGCACCGATCCCGAGCTCGGCGAGATAATCCAGGCGCCGCAGGATGCCGCGCAGATCCCCGACGCCGTCGCGATTGCTGTCCTGAAACGAGCGTGGATAGATCTGATAAATGGTCGTGCTATGCCACCATTCGGGCCGGTCCTGTGCAAGCGCGTTCATTGCAATCCCCATGTGAGCGGGGCCCTGTGATGCGATTTACTCGCAGGCGGCCGCGGCCGACGCCTGCAAAAGGCCCAATACCGCAACGGCGCCGGAGGGGCGACTTGATCCAATCCATGGAGAGGCGTAACGGAACTCTCCAACCGGGATCCGAATTAACCTTTGCGGCAATATTGGAACGGGTGGGCGTAGGCGTAAATGTAGTGTCGTGATCGACATCGACGTTGTTTACGTGAACATGGATGAGTGCACCGCCTACTGCTCGGACGGTGTGACCCGCCCGTTTTATGAAATGTACGACGCCTGCGCCGAGCCGACCCAGGATCCGGACGAGGCGATGGTCGCGATCATCAAGATCGCGGAAGACAAGTTCATCATGCTCGGCCTGGTCGGGGAGGAATCCGTCTCGCTGCATTGATGCGCCGGTGTCGGCGTAGTGTCGGCCGGCATCGAGCGGCGAAGGCGCCGGGCTACGATTCGGGGCCGGCAGGGGGGGCGGTCTTGGCGGCCGTCCGGCTGAGCATCAATCCCACCACGAACGCGCCCAACAGCAACACGGGGGCCGCGCGGCGAAACCCGAGCATCCTGGCAACCTGCAGGGCGGTGGTGACCACCACGGGATCCCGCAGCCATTGCCCGGCGGCCTGGCTCGCCTGCGCGCGGGCGCGCGCCAAGCGCGCTTGGCGCTGACGCACCAGCGCAACCGCCGCGATCGCGATCAGCACCACCAGCAGGAAGGCGCCGGCGAGGATGAGACAGGCGATGATCGGCCCGCGCCAATTCTGCAGATAAAGGAACAGCGCGGCGCACAGGAAGCCGAGCATGGTCAGCGCCGCCGCACCCGCGACGGCCGACCACGCGCTGGTTTTCACCGCGGCGTCGAGCCGTTCTCTCAGATCCCTGACGCCGGGGAGCACGCCGCCCTCCTAGCGCCGCCAGCTTGCGCCGAACAGGAATCCCAGGCCTACGGCGATTGCCAGCGTTGCGAACGGGCGCTGCCGGACCGCGTCCTCGATCGCTTCGAGCGCGGTGTCGGTGCTGTCCCGCACCGTGTCCGCGGCTTCCATGCCCTTCTCGCTTGCCTCGGAGAGCACCCCGTCGAGGTTCTGCTTGGCGCGACTCATGTGCGCCTTGACCTCGCGAAGGGCTTGGCTGCCGGTCACGCTGAGCAGACTTGCCACCTGTTGCGCGAGCCGAGACAAGTCGTCCCGCACTACCTGCAGGTCGTGCTGGATCTCGTCGACCGTGCCTGCGGCCTTGTCGTATTCCTTGTTGGCGGCGGAACGTTCCTGATTGGCCATGGAAAAGCTCCTCCCGAATAGTCGCGCGGCCAACGCCCCGAACCGGCAAAAGTTCCTCGGGTCCGGCAGCTGCGAACCTCGGCCGATACCGCCGCGCTGGTCAGCGCGGACCCCAAGTGGAACTGGCGCATCGGATCATGCGCACCGGCGTTTCTGTCTCGAGACCCGGGTTGGCAAATCGTTCGGACGCCGGTGCTCGGCACATAGCGGCATCAATCCGCATCGACGGCCAACGATGAACATCCGTTCACGTTGCTGCGGCAAAAACCCTGCACTCTCAGATATTTGATGCTCTCGGCCGGCACTCTTCGGCGCCCTTCGGCGTTATGATCCGTCGGAAGTGAAGTCGTGTCTTTTGTTGTCGTGCAACGACGAGGAGGAATGCAATGTTGCGCAAGACACTCATCGCACTATCTGCCGCGGCCGCGCTGGGGGTGAGCTCGGGCGCCATGGCTGCCTCGCACGGGGGGCATGGAGCAAGCGGCGCCGGCGCAAGCGGCATGTCTGTCCCGAGCGGCAGCGGCAGCGGCCCCGGCCCCGGCAAGAGCAGCATCAGCCCCAGTGCGCCAGGCCCTGTCACAACCATGGGTCCAAGTCAGGTGCAACCTAAGGGTCCCAGCGGCCAAACTATGGGTCCCAGCGGCAACACTTGGACAGGCGGTAGGCACCACCACCGGCACGACAGGTTCTTCTTCGGAGTGGGTTTCGCCGGACCGTACTATGATTACGGTTACGATTCCTGCTGGCGGATCGTCCCGACCTACTACGGCGGCTGGCGGCGGGTCTGGGTTTGCGGCGACTACCCGTATGGGGGTTATTACGGGGGTTATTGAGCCCACGTGACGTTCGGTCATGAGTTGGCGGCCACCCCTGCGGTGGCCGTCAGCTTTTGGGCGGCAGGGTCCCGGCGCTTCGACCGGCTCCACGCAGCACCCGCGCCAGCGCGCGTATGCGCGGATGGTGGTGCAAGTTCTCCAATGCGAGCGGGAGCCGGCGGCGCCAGTTCGGATGCTCGTCGATGGTGCCCGGGAGGTTGGGCTGGTCCGGCACACCGAGCGCGTCCTCGATCGAAATCATCAGAATCCGGCTGGGCGTGGCGGCGAGATAGGACGCGACCGGCAGGAAGCCCGACCCGGTCCGCTGCTTGCCTCGACTATCGGTCTCGCCGGGATCGATGCCGATCGCGCGTTTTTCCTGCAAGTCACGGCCTAAAGACCAGCCCGCGAACGTCGGAAGATCGTGCGTGCTGAACGTGACCAGTGCGTCCTCGGGATAATGATCCGGCGGCCGAAACCGGCCATCCTCGTCCCGTTCGAACAACATCACCCGATAGGACCACACGCCCCAATCGGCGAGCGTCTCGCGCAGATTTTCCGGCACGGTGCCGAGGTCCTCTCCAATGATTACGCAACGGTGCCCCACGCTCTCCTGGGCAACCACTGCCAGCATGGCTTCGAGCGGAAATCGGACATAACCCCCCGCGGACGCACCGTTCGGGATCAAATACAGGCGGTTGAGGCCGAGCACGTGATCCAAGCGGATCGCGCCGGCATGGCGCATCGCGGCTTGGAGCATCCGGCGGAACGGCGCGAATCCCTGCCCTTCGAGCGCCTTCGGATTGAATGCGACCAGGCTCCAGTTCTGGCCCGCGGTGTTGAGCAGGTCCGGAGGCGCTCCGATCGATGCGTCGGCCAGCATCGTGGACTGCTCGCTCCACGCATCCGCGCCATGAGGATCGACGCCGACCGCGACATCGAGGTAAAGCCCGAGCGACATCGCCAGGCTTTGCGCCCTGACCCGACAGGCGCGCAGCTGCCGGTCGGCCAGCCATTGGACGAATTCGTGGAACTCGACATCTTCGCGCGTGGAGCGGCGCAGCGCATCGAGGGCGCCGTTGTCGGGCCGGCGCCAGGATGACGGCCATTCCGGCCAATCGCTTCCAAACTTCCGGCGCAAGACCTCGAAGCTCGCGAACAGCGCGAGCGCCCGCCCCTGCTCCCGCCGGAACGCTTCGAAATCCTCGCGACGTTGCGCCGAACCTCGATCGCGGAAGCTGTCAAACGCCAGACGCAGCCCGGCAAGTTTCGCCGCGGCAACGCCGGTGTAATCCACCATCGCCGCGCCCCGCAGACGGGCGACTTCCTGCGTCAGGCCCGCGCGAGCCAGCCCGGGAAATTCCGGCGCCGCCTCGAGGTCGATGTAGAGCGGATTGAGAAAAAGCCGGCTGTTGGGCGAATAAGGGCTTGCCCGCTCGGGCTCGTCGGCAAAGAGCGCGTGTAGCGGATTGAGACCGATTCCGGCGGCGCCGAGATCGGCCGAGAGCTCCAGCAAGCCCAGCAAATCCGTGAAGTCGCCGTGCCCCCAATTGCGACGCGAGCGCACCCCATACAGCTGAACCCCGAGCGCCCAGACCCCGCGGCCATCGGCAAAGTCTTTGCCCCCATAGGCACGTTCCGGCGCAACCAGCAGCCCCGCGCCCTCACCTGCCCGACCGGCGCGGGATTTCACCTCGACGTCGAGCCGGAACGTGCCGACCGGAAGATCGTCGGGCAAACGCCAAGCGGCCGATCCGGCCGTGCCGCTCGCGATCTCGGTGTCGCCCGCAACCACCGCCCAATGGATCGAAGCGGACGGCGGCGTGTCGCGGAGCGCAACCGCGGTAGAACGCCCGCGCCGAAGCACGACACTTGGCGGCAACCGGCGACGCTTCGGTGGGCTTTGGCCGCGGGAGAGAATCTCGACGATCCGGCGCAGAATATGTCGATCGACCGTGCGCGAAAGCCCCCGTCCATCGACATAATCCGGCTCGATACCCCATTCGGCCGCGAGTTCGGCTAACGCATCCATCCCGCCAACTCACATACGGGGAGCATGACACGCAAGCCGGGGCACGCCAGCACGAAACAAGCGGACCGTCCCAGGAGCCGATTGCCGTGCGGATCTGTGACTTTGCCCGAGCGGGCGCCGATGTGCGATTGGTAATAAAATCAAAGGCTTGCGGGTTTTCACCCGCGCCGCTCCGGAACCCGGGGTCGCCCTTCGTCGTTGGTGGTTACTGGGCCGTCGTCCGGCTACCCCAGACCAAATCATGACCGTCCAGCCCGCTTTCCCGCCGATCTCCTCAGTTACAGCTTCGACACGCGAGTTCACGCGTGCCCGGTTCCTGATCGAGGACGTCTACCCGAGCATCGAGCAAGGCCGTTATCCGGTGAAGCGCATTCAAGGTGAGCCGATCGAGGTGTGGGCCGATATTTTTCGCGATGGCCATGACGTCATCGCGGCGGCACTCGTTTGGCGCCGCGATGGCGAGAAAAGCTGGCATCGAGGGGCCATGCGCCTCCACGACAACGATCGCTGGACCGCAAGTTTCGCTCCCGATGAGCCGGTCCGCTATGTTTACGCGATCGAAGCCTGGACCGATACGTTCGCCACCTGGCGGCGCGACTTCCTGCTCAAGCGCGAAGCCGGGCAGAAGCTCGATTTGGAAGCCAAGGAGGGCCGCGAATTGCTCGCCGACGTCGCGCCGCGGGACAAGAGCGCGCGCGCGATCATCGAGGCGGCGCGCGGCGGGTTCGACCGAACCGGCGATGCGGAGCCGCTGTTGTCGGAAGCGCTCCGCGACGTCATGGCCGACCATCAACCCCGTCCCGACCTGACCCGCAGCCCGGGTTTTCCCCTGGTGATCGATCCGCCGCTGGCGCGCGCCGGCGCCTGGTACGAGATGTTCCCACGCAGCCAATCCCGCGTCGCGGGCCGGCACGGAACCTTCGACGACTGCATCGCGCGCCTGCCCGAGCTTGCCGCCTTGGGATTCGACGTCATCTATTTTCCGCCGATTCACCCCATCGGGCGCACGCATCGCAAGGGCGCCAACAATGCGCTCGCCGCCGGCCCCGGTGACCCGGGCAGCCCTTATGCCATCGGCGCGCAGCAAGGCGGCCATGACGCCATTCATCCCGAGCTCGGCACGCTCGACGACTTTCGCCGGTTGGTCGAGGCATGCCGCAGACTCGCCATGGCAGTCGCACTCGATTTCGCCATTCAATTGTCGCCGGACCACCCCTGGCTGGTCCAGCATCCCGATTGGTTCCGCTACCGGCCCGACGGCTCGATCCGTTACGCCGAGAACCCGCCGAAGAAATATCAGGACATCGTCAATCCGGATTTCTATTGCGCCGACCGGGCCGGGCTCTGGAACGCGCTGTGCGACATCGTGCTGTTTTGGATCGATCAGGGCGTGCGTATCTTCCGCGTCGACAATCCTCATACCAAGCCGTTCGCGTTCTGGGAATGGCTGATCCGCGAGGTGCAAACGCGGCATCCAGGCGTGATCTTCCTGGCCGAGGCGTTCACCCGGCCGAAAGTGATGAGGGCTCTCGCCAAGCTGGGATTCTCGCAATCCTACACCTATTTCACCTGGCGGACGGCGAAATCGGAGCTGCAGTCCTATCTGAGCGAGTTGACCGCTTACCCGGTGCGGGAATATTTCCGGCCGAATTTTTTCGTCAATACGCCGGACATTCTGCCGTTCCATCTGCAGTCCGGCGATCCGGCGATCTTCAAATCGCGCGTCGCGCTCGCGGCGACGCTGTCGTCGAGCTACGGCGTCTACAGCGGGTTCGAGCTCATCGAGCACACGCCGATCCCCGGCCGCGAGGAATATCTCCATTCGGAAAAATACGAGCTCAAGACCCGCGACTGGGACCGGCCCGGCAACATCAAGGACTATATCGGACGGCTCAATCGTCTGCGCCGGGCCAATCCGGCGCTGCTGCAGACCGGCAATTTGCGCTTCGTTGCGGTCGACGACGACCAGGTCATGGGCTTCGTCAAGGAGTCGGCCTCGCGCGACAACGCCGTCGCGGTCGCGATCGCGCTCAGCGGCGCGCGCCCGCGCGAATTCTGGCTGCATTTCGGAGATCTCGAGATCGGCCCCGACGGCGCGCGAACCAAGGTCGCCGCCGTGGAGAATCTGGTCACGGGCGAGCGGCATGCGATCGCGTGGGGCGGCGTGCGGCTCAACATCAATCCGACCGAAGATCCCGCCCTGCTGTTGCGCTGTTTGGCCCGGTAGGGGATCGCCGTGGACATGCAGTCGAACGCGAGGACGACGACCAAGGCGGGGGACGCGCTCTGGTACAAGGACGCGATTCTCTATCAGCTGCACGTCAAGGCGTTCGCCGACAGCAATAACGACGGCATCGGCGATTTCGCCGGCCTGACCGATCGCCTGGACTACGTGCAGGAGCTCGGCGTCACCACGCTATGGCTGCAGCCGTTCTATCCGAGCCCCGGCCGCGACGACGGCTACGATATCGCCGATTATCGCCGCATCAATCCCGATTTCGGCACCATGCGCGACTTCCGCCGGTTCATAACCGAAGCCAAGCGGCGCGGCCTGCAGGTCATCATCGAGCTGGTCGTCAATCATACGTCGGATCAGCATTCGTGGTTCAAGCGCGCGCGCCGCAGCAAGCCGCACACCGACGCCCGCAACTGGTACGTCTGGAGCGACACCGACCAGCGCTATCTCGGCACCCGCATCATCTTCAACGATACCGAGAAGTCGAACTGGGCCTGGGACCCCGTCGCCGGCGCGTATTATTGGCACCGCTTCTTCAGCCATCAGCCCGATCTCAATTACGACAATCCGCGCGTGCTGTGGGCGATGGTGCAGGTCATGCGGCGCTGGCTCGACATGGGTGTCGACGGGTTCCGGCTCGACGCCATTCCGTACTTGTGCGAGCGCGAGGGCACCAACAACGAGAACCTGCCCGAGACTCACGCCGTCATCAAGAAGATGCGCGCCGCGCTCGACGCCTCCTCGCCCGGGCGCGTGCTGCTCGCGGAGGCCAATCAATGGCCCGAGGACGTCAGCGCGTATTTCGGCGACGGCGACGAATGCCAGATGGCCTATCATTTCCCGCTGATGCCGCGCATCTACATGGGCATCGCCCAGGAGGATCGGCACCCGATCACCGATATCCTGCGGCAGACCCCCGACATTCCCGGCAACTGCCAATGGGCGCTGTTCCTGCGCAACCACGACGAGCTCACGCTCGAAATGGTGACCGACGTCGAGCGGGATTATTTGTGGTCGACCTATGCTTCCGACCCGCGCGCGCGGCTCAACCTCGGCATCCGCCGCCG
>VAZU01000016.1:8948-9914 GCA_005884745.1 Alphaproteobacteria bacterium | reverse complement strand
CATTCCCGTAATCGCATTCTGTGGATTTGTTGCGATCAGCTCAAGAGCGCCAAGCACTTACGCGCAGAAATTCGCGCCTCAGTTTCGCCCTGATCGCGTTGACTCGCCCCCCTTCCGTGCTATCAGTCCGCCGCCAGGGACGGCGGGGGCTTCGTTCTAGACCCGGCGCGGTCGCGTCCGGGAGATTCCTTTGAGCGAACTTGCTTTTGCGTTGGCCGCGGCGTGAGGAGAGCCGCGGGGTTCCCGCATTGCCGGCCCGACGAGGACGCCTGATGCCGCGCGCTCAACACGACCGCATGGCGAACGCCATTCGTGCCCTGGCCATGGATGCGGTCGAAACCGCCAAGTCCGGCCATCCCGGATTGCCGCATTTCGATCCCGGGGACCCTGCCTGGCCCGATCGCGACCGTTTCGTGCTCTCGGCCGGCCACGGCTCGATGCTGATCTATGCGGTGCTGCACCTGCTCGGGGTCGAGGCGATCACCATCGAGGAGATCAAGCGGTTCCGGCAGCTTGGATCGATCACGCCCGGGCATCCGGAACACGGCCACACGCCGGGCATCGAGACGACGACGGGACCGCTCGGTCAGGGGCATGGCCGGCTTCGGGGCGAGCGCGCCCTACAAGGATCTCTATCGCCGGTTCGGCATCACCGCCCAGGCGGTCGCCGAGGCGGCGCTGAGCAAGCTGGCCCATCGAGGCGCGGAACCCGGATTGCCGGCTGCGACTTCCCAATCGTCCGGCCCGGGCCTATCTAGGCGGCACCGGCTACCGCCGCCGCCCTAGCATTGAACGAATCGGGAGCTCGAAATGTCCGTCCGCGTCGCCATCAATGGATTCGGCCGCATCGGCCGCAACGTGCTGCGCGCCCTGGCCGAAGCCGGTCGCAAGGACATGGAGGTCGTGGCCGTCAACGATCTCGCCCCGGTCGAGACCAATGCGCATCTGCTGCGGTTCGATTCCATT
>VAZU01000016.1:0-8935 GCA_005884745.1 Alphaproteobacteria bacterium | reverse complement strand
CGACAGCATCGACTGCGGCACCGGAAAGATCAAAGTCACCGCGATCAAGAATCCGGGCGAGCTGCCGTGGAAAGAGCTCGGCATCGACATTGCGCTGGAGTGCACCGGCATTTTCACCTCGAAGGAAAAGGCCTCGGTGCATCTGCAGGCGGGCGCCAAGCGCGTGCTCGTCTCGTCGCCTTCGGACGGCGCCGATCTCACCGTCGTCTACGGCGTCAATCACGACAAGCTGACGAAGCAGCATCTCGTCGTTTCCAACGCCTCCTGCACCACCAATTGCCTGGCTCCCGTTGTGAAGGTGCTGCACGACGCGGTCGGGATCGAGAAGGGATTCATGACGACGGTGCACGCCTATACCAACGACCAGCCGAGTCTCGATCAGGTCCACAAGGATCTGTACCGGGCGCGCGCCGCGGCGCTTTCCATGATCCCGACCTCCACGGGCGCCGCCAAGGCGGTCGGCCTGGTGCTGCCGGAACTCGCCGGCAAGCTCGACGGCGTCGCCATAAGGGTTCCGGTCGCCAACGTCTCGGCGATCGATTTCAAGTTCGTGGCCAAGCGCCCGACCTCGAAAGACGAGATCAACGGCGCGGTCACCCGCGCGGCCGCACAGCAGCTCAAGGGCATTCTCACCTATACCGACCAGGCACTCGTCGATCTTCCACATGGACCAGACCAAGGTGATGGACGGGACGCTGGTGCGGGTGATGGCCTGGTACGACAACGAATGGGGGTTCTCGAACCGCATGGTCGACACCGCCGTCGCCATGGGCAAGGTGATCTGACCGACCGGATCGTGAGCCATGGTCGCGATCCGCACCCTCGATGAGGCCGACCTCAGGGGCAAGCGGGTTCTGCTGCGCGTCGATCTCAACGTTCCCCTCGAGGACGGCAAGGTCGGCGATCTGACCCGGATCGAGCGGGTGGCGCCGACCATCCGCGAGATCGCCGACAAGGGCGGCAAGGTGATCCTGCTCTCGCATTTCGGCCGGCCGAAGGGGCCGGATCCGAAGCAATCGCTCAGGCCGGTTGCGGCGGCCGTGTCGCAGGTCCTCGGCCGGCCGGTCGCCTTCGCGGAGGACTGCGTCGGCCCGAAGGCGCAAGCGGCGGTCGCCGCGCTGCGGCCCGGCGACATTCTCTGTTTGGAGAATACCCGCTTTCACAAGGGCGAGGAGAACAACGATCCGGAGTTCCTCGCCTCGCTCGCCGCGCTCGGCGATCTGTGGGTCAACGACGCGTTCTCGGCCGCGCACCGCGCGCATGCATCGACCGAAGGATTGGGTCACCGTCTCCCCGCTTACGCCGGACGCGCCATGCAGGCCGAGCTCGAGGCTCTGGAAAAGGCCCTGGAGCATCCCGCGCACCCGGTGATGGCGATCGTCGGCGGGGCGAAAGTCTCGACCAAGCTCGATCTGTTGGGCAATCTGATCGCCAAGGTCGACATCCTGGCGATCGGCGGCGGCATGGCCAATACCTTCCTGGCCGCCCAAGGCCGGCGCATCGGCAAATCGCTCGCCGAGCATGATCTCGTTACGACCGCGCGCGAGGTCGTGGCCGCCGCCGATGCCAAGGGGCGCGAGATCCTGCTTCCGACCGACGCCGTGGTGGCGCGCGAGCTCGCGCCGCATGCGCCTTCGAGGGTGGTCGCAGTCGACGCGGTCGGCGAGGAGGAAATGATCCTCGATCTGGGGCCGCGGAGCGTGGAGCACGTCATCTCGGCGCTGGCCCGATCGAAGACCTTGCTGTGGAACGGACCGGTAGGAGCCTTCGAGATCGAGCCGTTCGACGACGCCACGATCGAGATCGCGGAGGCCGCAGCCGAGCTTACCGAGGCCGGCAAGCTCGTTTCGGTAGCAGGCGGCGGCGACACCGTCGCGGCCCTCAATGCGGCGGGAGTAACTGGCCGGTTTTCCTACGTTTCGACCGCCGGCGGCGCTTTCCTCGAATGGCTCGAGGGCAAAGCCTTGCCGGGCGTGGAAGTCTTGAAAGCCGAACAGCGGTGATGATCTTGAGGGCAAGGGCACCCGCCCTGCCGCCGAGGTCGAGAACAATGGAGGGTCCGATGAACCTCGCTGAGCTCAACAAAATTGCCCAGGCCATGGTCACGCCCGGCAAGGGCATTCTGGCGGCCGATGAATCCACCGGCACGATCAAGAAGCGGTTCGATTCGATCGGGGTGGATTCCACCGCGGACACGCGCCGCGATTACCGCGAGCTGCTGTTTCGCTCGACCGACGCCATGTCGAAATACATTTCCGGCGTCATTCTTTACGACGAGACCATCCGCCAGACCGCCAAGGACGGCACGTCGCTGGTCAAGCTGATCGAGCAGGCCGGCTCCATTCCGGGGATCAAGGTCGACAAGGGCACCAAGCCGCTGCCGTTCTATCCCGGCGAAGTCGTCACCGAGGGCCTCGACGGCCTGCGCGAGCGGCTCGCCGAATATCGCGGGCTCGGCGCCCGTTTCGCCAAGTGGCGCGCCGTGATCGACATCGGTGCCGGCATTCCAAGCTATTCCTGCATCCGTGCCAATGCGCATGCGCTCGCGCGCTATGCCGGCTTGTGCCAGGAGGAGGACATCGTGCCGATCGTCGAGCCCGAGGTGCTGATGGACGGCGGCCACGACATCGACCGATGCGCGCAAGTCACCGAATGGGTGCTCAAGACGGTCTACGAGGAGCTCTACCTTGCGCGCGTCCAGCTCGAAGGCACGGTGCTCAAGCCCAACATGGTGGTGCCGGGCAAGAAGTCAGGACAGCGCGCTTCCGTCGAGGAGGTCGCCGAGAAAACCATCCGCGTGCTCAAGAACTGCGTGCCCCCCGCAGTTCCGGGCATCGCGTTCCTGTCCGGCGGCCAGTCCGAGGAGGAAGCAACCGCCCATCTCGATGCCATGAACAAGATCGGGGGCGTGCCCTGGAAGCTCACGTTCTCGTACGGCCGCGCGCTGCAGGCGGCGCCCCAGAAGGCCTGGTCCGGCAAGAACGAGAACGTCGCGGCCGCGCAGCGCGCGTTCGCGCATCGCGCGCGGATGAACGGCCTGGCAACGCTCGGGCAATGGAAGCAGGAGCTCGAGAAGCGCGCGGCATAAGCTCTTTGCCGCGCACGGTGGCGGCGGCGTTCGACGGATCAGCATGGCATCGCGACGCCAACGTGCGCAGATACGCCGCCCGCCGGCGCGACTCTATCTGATCACGCCGCCGATCGAAGATGCGCGCCTGTTTGCGGCCGATCTTGAGTCCGCGCTCGAGGCCGCCGACGTCGCCGCCGTGCTGCTGCGGTTCGCCGGCGGGAAGGGGCAGGATCTGCGTGAGGCCGTCACGACGCTCGCACCTGTCGTCCAGACGCGAGGAATCGCCCTGCTGCTCGACGGCGAACCGGAACTCGCCCGTCGCTTGGACGCCGACGGGGCGCATCTGACCGGCACGGAAGTGCTCAAGCGCGCGATCGGCAGCCTGAAGCCGGAGCGAATTGCGGGTGCCGGCGGGCTGAAAACACGGCATGATGCCATGATCGCGGCCGAATCGGGCGCCGATTATGTGATGTTCGGCGAACCGGACGCGGCCGGCGGGCGTCCGCCGTTCCCGGCCATCATCGAGCGCGTTGCGTGGTGGGCGGAGTTGTTCGAGCCCGCTTGCGTCGGCTATGCCGGGAGGTTCGAGGAGGTCGGCCAACTCGTGGCTGCGGGCGCCGATTTCGTCGCGCTGGGCGATCCGGCGTGGGCCGGCGAGGTCGCCGCGGCGGTCAGGACCGCTGCGGCCGCGATGAAGCCGGTGGAGGCGCTGGAATGACAAGGGCTTGGCAGGGCTCGATGCTCGCAGCGATGTTCTCGCTGGCGGCCCCCGCCTGGGCCCAGGCCCCGATCCAGATCGTCCCGCCGGCCGCGCAAACCCCGCCGCCGAAACCGCTGAAGCCCGTGCACCGCCCGCCCCCGGCCAAAACCGCAAAACCTGCGGCCGAGCCGCCCGGCCGTCCCGCACCGGCGAAGCCGAAACCGCAACCGAGCACGAGCAAGAGCCTCGCCCTACCCTATGCGGCCCCGGGGAGCGGCGCAGCCGAGCCGGACCTCGCCTATGCGGCCTACGACGGCGGCCAATACCTGACCGCGTTCGCCGAAGCCACGCGCCGGGTCAACGACAAGGGCGACCCGAAAGCGATGACGCTCTTGGGTGAGCTCTACGCCAATGGGTTCGGGGTCCCCAAGGACGACCAGAAGGCATTGGCGTGGTTCTCGCTGGCGGTCGACCGGGGGGACCGCGAGGCGATGTTCGAACTCGCCATGCTGCGCCTCGCCGCCCGCGGCGGGCCGCGCGACCGGGATGCGGCGGCGGCACTGCTCGAACGCTCGGCGAAGCTCGGGCACATCGCCGCCTCCTACAATCTCGCGCTGCTGTATCTGGAAGGCCAGCAGTTCGATCGCGATTTCGCAAAAGCCGCGGAATTGCTGCGCGGCGCCGCCGACGCCGGCAATCCCGACGCGCAATATGCGTTGGCGACGCTTTACAAGGAGGGCCGCGGCGTTGCCAAGGATGCGGGCGAGGCCGCGCGGCTGCTCGGCACCGCGGCCCGCGCCGGCAACCTCGACGCCGAGGTCGAATATGCCATCGCTCTGTTCAACGGGACCGGGATGGCCAAGGACGAAGCCGGCGCGGTAGCCTGGTTCCGCAAGGCGGCGCGGCAGGGCAGCCCGATCGCGCAAAACCGGCTCGCCCGCATTCTGGCGGCGGGCCGCGGCGCGCCGGCCGACCCGGTCGGAGCGACCAAATGGCACCTCATCGCCAAGGCGGCAGGCGAGAGCGACCCCTGGCTCGACACCTTCGTCGGGAATTTGAAGCCTGCGGAGCGCGAAGCGGGAGAAAAAGCCGCCAAGCCTTGGCTCGCGAGCCTGCCGCCGCGCACGTGACGTTGTCATTCCGGTGCGCGGGCGCTAAGCCCGGGAAACTCGGAACCCTTCCGCCGTAATCTTTGATCCGCAGATCATGGTGCAATCCGCGCTTCTCAACGTCATGGTCCGGGCCGCGCACAAGGCTGCGCGCGGCCTCAAGCGCGACTTCGGCGAGGTCGAGCGGCTGCAGGTCTCGTTGAAGGGGCCGGGAAATTTCGTCACGGCGGCGGATCGCCGCGCCGAGGAAATTCTGCGCACGGAGCTTGCCAAGGCGCGCCCCGGCTACGGCTTTCTCGGCGAGGAGGGCGGACGAACCGAGGGCACCGACAAGACCCATTGCTGGATCGTCGACCCGCTCGACGGCACCACCAATTTCCTGCACGGCATTCCGCAGTTCGCAATCTCCATCGCGCTGGCGCGCGACGGCACCATCGTTGCCGGGCTCGTCTACAATCCGGCAACGGACGAGCTTTACACCGGCGAGCGCGGCAAAGGCGCGTTCATGAACGATCGGCGCCTGCGGGTGGCGGCGCGCCGGCAGATCGGCGATGCCGTCTTGGCCTGCGGACTGCCGCATCACGGGCGCGGCGATCTTACGCAGTTCCGTAACGAGATCGCGGCGGTACAGAGCCAAGTCTGCGGACTGCGGCGCTTCGGATCGGCCACGCTCGATCTCGCCTGGGTGGCCGCGGGACGGTTCGACGGCTATTGGGAACGCAATCTTTCCCCGTGGGACATGGCTGCGGGGCTGCTGCTGGTGCGTGAGGCCGGCGGTTTCGTCACCGATCTCGACGGCGGCGAGGCTATGCTCGAGAAGGGCCATATCATTGCCGGAAATGAGAGCATGCATGGCGGACTGCTGGAGCTGTTGAAGGGAGCCGCAATCGGATGAGCCGCCCGGACTCCATCGCTCGCATCGTCCGGCATTTCCTTTCCGTGCCGCCGTGCGATATTGAGGGCATCGAGTGACGTAAAGCTGCCATGGCCCAAGATCTCGATCCCTTCAAACTTTCGTCTCCGCGCATTTTCCTGGTGCGCATGACGGTGTTCCTCATCCTCGGCGCCTTGCTGGTCGTCATTCTCTACAAGCAGATCTGGGCGGCGTTCCTGGCCAATCCCGGGCTCAACGCGCTCATCATCTGCGTGCTGCTCGTCGGCATCCTGATGGCGTACCGGCAGGTGATCCGGCTGTTTCCCGAAGTGGCCTGGGTCAACAGCTTCCGGCTTGCCGATCCCGGGCTGGCGCTGGCGCGCCCGCCGACATTGCTGGCGCCCATGGCGTCGATCCTGGGCGAGCGCACCTCCGGGCGCATGGCGATCTCGCCGACCATCATGCGCAGCCTGCTGGATTCCATCGCGACCCGGCTCGACGAGGCGCGCGATCTCTCCCGCTACATGACCGGCCTGCTGATCTTCCTGGGCCTGCTCGGGACGTTCTGGGGCCTGATCGAGACGGTCGGCTCGGTCGGCAAGGTCATCGACGGGCTCAAAGTCGGCGGCGACGCCGGCCAGGTGTTCGACGCCCTGAAGGAGGGGCTCGCGGCGCCGCTCGGCGGCATGGGGATCTCGTTTTCCTCCTCGCTGTTCGGGCTGGCCGGCTCGCTGGTGCTCGGCTTCCTCGACCTGCAGACCAGCCAGGCGCAGAACCGCTTCTACATCGACCTCGAGGACTGGCTCTCGACGACCGTGCGCGATCTCGGCACCGAGCCGACTGCGCGTCCCGGCGGCACGGTGCAGATGGGCGAGATCGGCGTCGCCATCGAGCACCTCAAGGAGGCGATCGCCGACAGCGGGTCCGGCCGCGCCGCGACCGCGGCGATGGCGAGCCTGGCCGAGGCGATTCACGGCCTCGTCAATCACATGCGCACCGAGCAGCAGATGATCCGCGATTGGGCCGACGCGCAGGCGCACCAGCAGCGCGAGGTGCAGCGCCTGCTCGAACGTATCGCCCGCGAAGACGTCCACAAGGTCTGAACCATGGCGCTTGCCCGCACCCGCCGCGACCGCGGTGTCGATTATTGGCCCGGCTTCGTCGACGCGCTCTCGACGCTGGTCCTGGGCATCATCTTCCTGCTGTCGGTCTTCGTGGTCGTGCAATTCTTCCTGTCCCAGGAAGTGACCGGAAAGGACACGGCGCTGGCGCGCCTCAATGCGCAGATCGCGCAGCTCACCGAGCTGCTCTCGATGGAGAAGGCCGGCAAGGCCAATGTCGAGGACAGCCTTGCGGCGTTGCGGGCAAGCCTGGCGACGGCGGAAAGCGAGCGCGAGCGTTTCAAGGGCCTCTACGAAGGGATCGGGCCCGGCGCGGCCGCGGCGCAGGGCAAGGTCAACACCCTGACCAGCGAGCTCGACAGCCAGAAGCAGATTTCGGCGCGGGCGCTGTCCCAGGTCGAATTGCTCAACCAGCAGATCGCGGCCCTGCGGCGCCAGCTCTCGGCGATCGAGGAGGCGCTGCAGGCATCGGAAAAGAAGGACAAGGAAGCCCAGGCGCGCATCGCGGACCTCGGCCAGCGGCTCAACGTGGCACTGGCCCAGCGCGTGCAGGAGCTCTCCAAATATCGCTCGGAGTTCTTCGGGAAACTGCGCGCGATCCTCGGCGCCCGCCCCGACATCCGCGTGGTCGGCGATCGCTTCGTGTTCCAGTCCGAGATCCTGTTCGACAGCGGATCCGCGGGTCTGAAGCCCGAGGGCCAGGCCGAGGTCGACAAGCTCGCCGGCGCGCTGATCGACCTGGAGAAGCAGATTCCTGCGGAGATCGCCTGGGTGCTGCGCATCGACGGCCACACCGACGTGCGCCCGATCGCGAGCTCGCAATTTCCCTCGAACTGGGAGCTTTCTGCGGCCCGGGCGATCTCGGTCGTGCAATATTTGATCGGCAGGGGCGTGCCGGCGCGCCGGCTCGTCGCCGCCGGGTTCGGCGAGTTTCAGCCGCTCGACAATGATCCGACCGAGGAGGCGTTCCGCCGCAACCGCCGCATCGAGCTGAAACTGACGGAGCGATGAGCGCGCCTCCCCGGTTGCGGCCCTACGCGGCCGCCGACGAGGAGGTTGCGATCGAGTTGTGGCGGCGCAGCTGGCAGCAGGCCTATCCGGACATCGATTTCTCCGCGCGGCTTTCCTGGTGGCGGGAGCGCTGGCGCAACGAGCTGGTGCCGAACGCGAGCATCACGCTCGCGGAACGCGCGGGCGCCGTTGCCGGCTTCGTCACCATCGATCCGAGAACCGGCTATCTCGACCAGATCGTCGTCGCTCCCGAGGCCTGGGGCGAAAAAATTGCCGAAGCGCTGCTCGCCGAGGCCAAGCGCATCTGCCCGGAAAAAATCGAGCTGCACGTCAACACCGACAATGCACGCGCCATTCGCTTCTATGAGAAGCACGGGTTCGCCGTCACCGGCGAGAGCCGCAATCCGCTCTCAGGCCGGCCGGTGCTCGCGATGCGATGGCGACCGGACCGCTCGCGGCTGGCTCCGAAACCCTCTCCCCTTGTTGTGGGAGAGGGTGGCACGCCGGAGCGCAGCGAGGGCGAGCCGGGCGAGGGGTAACGTCGATTTATTAGAAGCGAACCCCTCACCCGCCTCGTGGACTTCGTCCGCTCGGCGCCCTCTCCCGCAAGGAGAGGGGAAGAGCGCACGTGGAAAGGCTCAGCCCATCTCGAACTGCAATTTCGCGAGCCGCGCATAGAGCCCGGAATCGGCGACCAGGCTGGCGTGGGTGCCCTCCTCGACGATGCGGCCCTCCTCCATCACCAGGATGCGGTCGCAGGACAGCACCGTCGCCAGCCTGTGCGCGATGACGAGCGTGGTGCGGCCCTGCATCAGCCGCTCGAGCGCCGCCTGCACCAAGGTCTCGCTCTCGGCATCGAGCGCCGAGGTGGCCTCGTCGAGCAGCAACAGCGGCGCGTCGCGCAGGATGGCCCGGGCGATGGCGATGCGCTGGCGCTGTCCGCCCGACAAGGTCACGCCGCGCTCGCCGATCTGGGTGTCGTAGCCCTGCGGCAGCCGCGCCACGAATTCGTCGGCGAGCGCCAGCTCGGCCGCGCGCTCGATCTCGGCA
>VAZU01000015.1 GCA_005884745.1 Alphaproteobacteria bacterium | reverse complement strand
CGGAGCCGTTTTTGGGAACATCTCCGGAACCCTTCCTTGAGTTCGGAAATTGCACCATGACGCCCTCTTTGTTCGTCAGGATCAGCCCAACGCCATGACAGCGGAAACCAAGTTGCTCGACGCGATCCATGATCCCGCCGATCTGCGGCGGCTCAAGGAGAACGAGCTGCGGGAGCTTGCCGATGAGCTGCGAGCGGAGACGATCAGCGCCGTCTCGGTCACCGGCGGGCATTTGGGAGCGGGCCTGGGAGTTGTCGAACTCACCGTGGCCTTGCATTACGTGTTCGACACACCCCGCGACAAATTGATCTGGGACGTCGGTCATCAAGCCTATCCCCATAAGATCCTGACCGGGCGACGTGACCGCATCCGCACGCTGCGCCAGGGCGGCGGCCTTTCCGGGTTCACCAAGCGCGTGGAAAGCGAGTACGACGCCTTCGGCGCCGCGCATTCCTCCACCTCGATCTCGGCAGGTCTGGGCATGGCGGTGGCGCGGGATCTCGAAGGCAAGGGCATGGCGTACGAGGCGATGAACAACGCCGGCGCCATGAACTCGCGGCTCATCGTCGTGCTCAATGACAATGACATGTCCATTGCGCCGCCGGTCGGCGCGATGTCGGCGTATCTGGCGAGGCTGATCTCGGGACGCACCTATCTGTCGCTGCGTGAGATCGGCAAGCAGCTCGCCAAGGGCCTGCCCAAAATTCTCAACGAGAAGGCCATGCAGATCGAGGAGCTCGCACGCGGGTTCGTGACCGGCGGCACGCTGTTCGAAGAGCTCGGCTTCTATTACGTCGGCCCGATCGACGGGCACAATCTCGATCACCTTCTGCCGGTCTTGAAGAACGTGCGCGATGCCGAGACCGGGCCGATTCTGCTGCACGTCGTGACCCAGAAAGGCAAAGGCTATCCGCCAGCCGAGACTTCCGCCGATAAGTACCATGGCGTCGTCAAGTTCGACATCGCCACCGGCGCGCAGGCCAAGACCAAGACCAATGCGCCGCAATACACCAAAGTGTACGCTCAGAGCCTGATCAAGGAGGCGCGCAAGGACTCCCGCATCGTCGCCATCACCGCGGCGATGCCGTCGGGCACCGGGCTCGATCTGTTCGGCAAGGAGTTTCCCGAGCGTACGTTCGATGTCGGCATCGCCGAGCAGCACGCCGTGACCTTTGCGGCGGGGCTGGCGGCAGAAGGTTTCAAGCCGTTTGCAACCATCTACTCCACGTTCCTGCAGCGAGCCTATGACCAGGTCGTCCACGACGTGGCGATCCAGCGGCTGCCGGTCCGCTTTGCCATGGACCGCGCCGGTCTCGTCGGCGCCGATGGTCCGACCCACGCGGGCTCGTTCGATCTCGCCTATTTGGGCTGCCTGCCCGGCTTCGTGATCATGGCAGCGGCGGATGAAGCCGAGCTCATGCACATGGTCGCGACCGCCGCGGGGATCGACGATCGTCCTTCGGCGCTGCGCTATCCGCGCGGCGAAGGGGTCGGCGTCGAGATGCCCGAAGAGGGAACGCCGCTCGAGATCGGCAGGGGCCGCATTCTGCGGGAAGGGGGCACGGTGGCTCTGCTCTCGCTCGGCACCCGGCTCGCGGAATGCTTGAAGGCCGCCGACATGCTGGCGGCACACGGTCTGTCGACGACCGTCGCCGACGCGCGTTTCGCCAAGCCGCTCGATTGCCAGCTGATCCTGCGGCTTGCGCGCGAGCACGAGGTGCTCGTGACGACCGAGGAAGCCGCCATCGGGGGGTTCGGCAGCCACGTTCTCCAGCTTCTGGCTGAGCAGGGGGTTCTTGATCGCGGCATCAAGGTGCGCACCATGGTGCTGCCCGATGTCTTCGTCGATCACGACAAGCCCGAGCGCATGTACGCCCAGGCCGGGCTCGATGCTGCGGGCATCACCGCCAAGGTCATGACGGCGCTGGGTAAGAGTTTGGCGCCGAGCGAGGCGAAGCTGCTCGCGGGCGGCGGCAAGGTTGCCTGAGCCGGGGAATACCTGTATGCCGCGCCGTCGTTGCGGCATTTCGCTTATCGATGTTGCGAAGGGAGAAAGATCGGGTTGATGCGGATGTTTCCGGCGAGGACTCTTGGCGCGGCCGATGGTCGCGGACCGGTTTCTCGCCCGCCCCGATGAGCCGAACATGCAGGTCATTCTCGCCCAACCCCGAGGTTTTTGCGCCGGCGTCGTGCGCGCGATCGAGATCGTCGAGCGCGCGCTGGAGAAATACGGTCCGCCGGTCTACGTGCGCCACGAGATCGTCCACAACCGCCATGTGGTCGAGAGCCTGAAGGCCAAGGGCGCGCGCTTCGTCGAGAACCTTTCCGAGGTGCCGCCCAATGCGGTGACGATCTTCAGCGCCCATGGCGTCGCAAAGGCGGTCGAGCAAGAGGCCGCCGCACGCAACATCCCGGTGCTCGACGCGACCTGCCCGCTGGTGACCAAGGTCCACAACCAAGGCAAGCGCTACGTCGCTCAAGGCCGCACCTTGATCTTGATCGGCCACGCCGGGCATCCCGAGGTGGAGGGAACCATGGGCCAGATTGCTGGTCCGGTGTTCCTGGTGCAGACCGAGAACGACGTGGAGATGCTCGAGCTGCCGGTCGATGCGCCGGTCGCCTATGTGACGCAGACGACGCTCAGCGTCGACGACACCCGCGAAATCATCGCGGCGCTCGAGCGGAAATTCACGGATATCATCGGTCCGGATACCAGAGACATTTGCTACGCCACGCAGAACCGGCAAACGGCGGTTCGCGAGCTCAGCAAGCTGGTCGACGTGATCCTGGTCGTGGGCGCGAAGAATAGTTCCAATTCCAACCGGCTGCGCGAGATCGGCGCCGAGGCGGGCATCCCGAGCTACCTGATCGCGGATGGGAGCGAGCTGGATCCGGCCTGGGTGCGGGACGCCAAGACGGTAGGCATCACGGCAGGCGCCTCCGCGCCCGAAGTCCTGGTCGAGGACGTCATCGCCGCATTGCGCCGGCTCGGTCAGGTCGAAGTTTCGACCTTGCCGGGCCGCGAGGAGACGATCGAGTTTCGCCTTCCGGTGGAGCTCACGCGCGAACGGCGCATGTCGCCGCAGCCGACGTAAACCCTATCATCGGAACCGAACATAGGAGCCCGCCTTGGGGATCCCTCTTCTGCAAAAAGCCGTAGTCGGCGCTTACGTGCTTCGTCAGCATCTGACGGGGCGCAAGCGCTATCCACTGGTGCTCATGCTCGAGCCGCTGTTCCGCTGCAATCTCGCTTGTGCGGGATGCGGCAAGATCGATTATCCGGATGAGATCCTGAACCAGCGACTCTCGGTGGCCGAATGCCTCGAGGCCGTCGACGAATGCGGAGCGCCCGTGGTGTCGATCGCCGGCGGCGAGCCGCTGGTGCATCGCGAGCTGGCCGAGGTCGTCAAGGGCATTCTTGCCCGGCGCAAGTTCGTCTATCTGTGCACCAACGCGCTGTTGATGCAGAAGAAGCTCGACCAGTACCAGCCGAGCCCGTTCTTCGTCTGGTCGGTGCACCTCGACGGCGATGAGCAGATGCACGATCGGTCGGTGTGCCAGACCGGCGTCTACGATCGCGCGGTCGCCGCGATCCGCGCCGCCAAACAGCGCGGCTTTCGCGTCAACATCAACTGCACCTTGTTCAACAACGTGGATCCCGAGCAGGTGGCGTCGTTCTTCGACAAGGCGGGCGACCTCGGGATCGATGCCATCACCGTTTCACCCGGTTACGCCTACGAGCGAGCGCCGGATCAGCAGCATTTTCTCCATCGCGAGAAGACCAAGCAGCTGTTCCGCGACATCTTCCGTCGCGGCCGCGCCGGCAAAGCCTGGTCGTTCAGCCAGTCCGGTCTGTTCCTCGACTTCCTGGCGGGGAATCAGGAGTACCATTGCACGCCCTGGGGCAATCCTACCCGTACCGTGTTCGGGTGGCAGCGCCCCTGCTATCTGCTCGGCGAGGGTTATGCCAAGACCTTCCGCGAGCTGATGGAGGAAACGGATTGGGATTCCTACGGCACCGGAAACTATGCGAAATGCGCCAATTGCATGGTCCACAGCGGTTATGAAGCCACCGCCGTTCAGGACGCGATCGCCCATCCGGTGAAAGCCCTGCAAGTTGCCCTGCGCGGGGTACGCACCGAGGGTCCGATGGCGCCGGAAATTCCGCTCGACCGCCAGCGCCCGGCCCAATTCGTGTTCTCGCGCCACGTGGAGCTCAAGCTGCACGAGATCCGGGAACATCAATCCCGGGCCCGGCACTCCGAGGCGGCAGAATAAGGCGGACAGCCCCGCACGCTGCCTCGGCGCGCGGAATCCCATTGCAACGTTAACTTTGTTGCCATCGGCCGGAATGCCGAGGGCTTGCTTTGATTTTGTGGGTGGTTACATTTTACCTTGCGGAAGGGAACCTTCCGCTTGGCCTCTCGTTCCCCCCCGACTGTCGCCCCGGGATCGCGGTTTCGCATTCGGCAAGATGAGCCTGCTCACCCTCGATACTCGCGCAAGCTTGCGTCCACCCGCGCCGGTGCCGAGGGCCGAGCCGCTGGGGCCAATCGCACTGCTCAAAGCGCTCAGAAACAACCCGCTCGAGACCTGGACCCGGGCGCACTTCGAGCAGCCGATTGTGACCGGCGGTCTCCTGATCGGAGAGGTCGCGGTGGTCAGCGACCCCGCCTCGATCCGCCGCGTGCTGCTCGAGAACGTCGGCAATTATCGCAAGGACTCGCTGCAACGGCGCATGCTTTCCGCGGTGTTGCGCGATGGCCTGCTGACCGCCGAAGCCGAGCAATGGCGCATCCAGCGCCGCACCCTGGCCCCGCTCTTCGCCAAGCGGTGCGTAATGAGTTTCGCCCCCGCGATGGCACGCGCCGCCGATGCGCTGGTTGACCGCTGGCGACGCCGCGGAGAGGGCTGCGTCCTCGATATCGCGGCGGAGGTCACGCAAGTGACCCTCGATGTGCTCGAGCGCACCATCTTCTCGGACGGCCTCGGCGGCGATCCCGAGGACGTGCGCACGGCCATGAGGACCTATTTCGATACGATCGGGCGCATCGATCCGTTCGACGTGCTGGGGTTGCCGGATTTCGTGCCGCGGCTTGGACGATGGCGGGTCCGGCCGGCGCTGCGATTCTTCGACGCCGCCGTCGATGCCATTATCGCCACGCGACGATCGCGCCTCGCCGAGGATCCCTCCGCGATGCCGCGCGACATCCTCACGCTGCTGCTGGAAGCCCAGGATCCGGAGACCGGACACGGCCTGAGCGAGGCGGAAGTGCGGGCCAATGTCATTACGTTCATCGCCGCCGGTCATGAGACCACGGCGAACGCCATCACCTGGTCGCTGTTCCTGCTGTCGCAGTCGCCGCAATGGCGTGAACGGGTGGCGGCGGAGGCGGAACGTGAGATGGGTGGATCCGCCGATGCCCTTGCTGAGCGGCTGGTCGAGACGCGGGCCGTGGTCGAAGAGGCGATCCGGCTGTATCCGCCGCTCGTCGCCATCAGTCGGGCGGCGATTGGGCCGGATGAGCTCGCTGGTCAACGGATCCGACGTGGCGCGATGGTGGTGATTGCACCCTACGTGCTGCACCGTCATCGCCTGCTGTGGGATCGGCCCGACATTTTCGATCCCGACCGCTTTCTCAACGGGGCCCGCGACCGGATCGACCGGTACGCCTATCTGCCGTTTGGCGCCGGGCCGCGTGGATGCATCGGGTCGGCATTCGCGTTGCAGGAGGCTACGATCGTGGTGGCGAGTGTCACCCGGAACTTCGAGCTTCGAGTGCCCCCCGGCCACGCGGTTTGGCCGGTGCATCGGGTGACTCTGCGGCCGCAAGGGGGTCTGCCGATGGCGGTAAGAAGCCGGGTTCGGACCCGCGGCCGGCAGCACACGCTCAGCTGAGGGCCGGCGCCGGCGCGAAATCCATTTCAAGCTCGCGGAAATCCGGAAAGGCGAGGGCCGGGCCGAGCAGCGCGCGTCCGCGACGCAGCGCAGCGCGGGCAATCGTGGCATCGACCGCAAGCCGCATCAGATCCGGCAGCTGCCTAGGTTGCGCCATGACGGAGCGTAGGACGGCGGCCACGTTCGGATTTCCATCGGGACGCAAGCTCAGCAGTGCGGCCGGGGGAAGGTTGCGGTGCGCCGGATCGACGATGACCCGACACGCCGTGAACGGCAGGCCGTGGGCGGCCGCGATCCGCGCAGCCAGATGGGATTCCATGTCGACGACGATCGCCCCGGTGCGGTCGTGAAGCGCGCGCTTGGCCGGCGGGTCGGCCACGGGCGTATCGCTGCCGGCAATCGTCGCGTGCACAGCCCCCGGCAGAGCGCGCAACAGGCACTCCGACCAGTCGGGATCGGTCGTGTGGCGGTCGCGATCCGAGACGATGGCCGATGCCACGACCCATTGGCCGGGGGGCAAATGCGGCGCGAGCCCGCCGGCGATGCCGAAGCTGATCACGCCTCGGCTCCCGCGTTCGATTTCCGCTTTCAGCGATGCCCCGGTGCGCAGTCCGTCGCTGATGACGGTGACCCCTCCGGCGATCCGGGCTTCGAACGCGAGCCCCGTAACCGCGATCACCGAGCGAAAGTGGCGAATGGCGCTCACGTCGGGCGCGCCACGCAACACGCGGTCCCTGTCTTCATCCCCGAGTAGCGCCCCCGCGCTCAAATACGGAACCAGCTCCCGGAGCTTGGGTAACACGGGAAAAGCGGCTTTGGGAAGCCGCTCCGGATCGAGCGCCGCCCAGACCCGTCCGAACGTCGAGGGATAAACCGCTCGGTTGCGCGCTGCCATGCTCGTCACCCGGAAGCAACATAGCAGATTCCGCAGAGTTCCGGGCGGCGCGGATGGTCCGCCGAGGGGGTGCGCGGCGAATTTGCGGAAACTATCGCATTCCGGCCACACCCGGCCGCCTCGGCCAGTCGCGCCGCCGAGCTCACATCCCGAACGGGACCGCGGCCGAAGAATTCGCCCGTTGCAGGTTGCGATAGCGCGCCAGCGCCCACAGCGGGAAGAACTTGGCGTAGCCGTGGTAGCGCAGATAGAACACCCGCGGGAATCCGGTGGCGGTATAGCGCTCCTCCGCCCAGAAACCCTCCGGGCCTTGCGTGCGCAGCAGATGGGAAATCCCGCGCGCGACGGCCGGGTGCGCGACCTCGCCGGCCGCGATGAGCCCGAGCAGCGCCCATGCGGTCTGCGAAGCGGTGCTCGGGGAGGGCACGTGGCCGCGATAATCGAGGCCGTAGCTACTGGCATCCTCGCCCCAGCCGCCGTCGGCATTCTGGATTGTTGCGAGCCAGTCGACCGCCTTGCGCACCATGGGCGAGGCGCGGTCGATCCCGGCGGCGTTGAGCGCGCATAAGACCGACCAGGTCCCGTAGATGTAATTCAGGCCCCAGCGGCCGTACCAGCTGCCGTCCTGCCGCTGGTCGCGCCGCAGCCACTCGATCGCCCGGCGCATCGCCGGGCTCGATTCCGGCTTCTCCCCGAGCTGGGCCAGCATCGACAGGCAGCGGCCGGTGAGATCGGCGGTCGGCGGATCGAGCAGCGCGCCATGGTCGGCGAACGGGATGTTGTTGAGGTAATGGTAGGTGTTGTCGGCGTCGAACGCGGCCCAGCCGCCGTCCCGGCACTGCAGCCCGAGGATCCATTCCCGGGCGCGCGCGATGGCGTTGCCGAAGTCCGCCCGCCCGGTCGCCGCGGCGACCCGGTCCATGGCCATCGCCACGACGGCGGTATCGTCGAGGTCGACGTAATGCGGGTTGGCGTATTGGAACGCCCAGCCGCCCGGACGCACGTTCGGGCGCCGCGCGCCCCAATCGCCGACGAGATCGAGGACCTGCAGCGGCGCGAGCCATTTCAGCCCGCGGACGGCGCGCTCGACCGGCTCCTCGCCGCCGGCTTCGAGCAGCGCGTGGCAGGCCAGCACAGTGTCCCACACCGGCGACACGCAGGGCTGGCAATAGGCCTCGTGCGATTTCACGACGAGGAGCTTGTCGATCGCCGCGCGCGCGACGCGCACGTCCGAATGATCCTTCGGGTAGCCGAGCACGTCGAGCATCATCACCGCATTGGCCATGGCGGGAAAAATCGCGCCCAGCCCGTCCTCGCCGTTGAGCCGTTCGCGCACGAAATCTTCCGCCCGCTCGATCGCGCGCCGGCGGGATTTGCGCGGGAACCACGGCTCGGCCAGGCGCAGCGCCGCGTCGATCGCCTCGAACAACAGGAACCAGCGCCAGGTCTGGTGCGGCGCCTTGCCGGGGCGGCGCACCTTCGCGGGCGGCTCGAGAAACAGTTCGTCGATCCGCACGCCGCGCGGATTGTGCGCCTTGGGCTTGAGCGCCTGGAGCACCAGCAGCGGCACGATGACGGTGCGCGCCCAATACGAGATCTTGCCAATGTGGAACGGGAAGGCGCGCGGCAACAGCATGATCTCGACCGGCATCACCGGGACGGCGTGCCAGCCGAGCATGCCGTAGAGCGCCAGCAGCACCCGGGTGAACACGTTGCTGCGCGCGGCGCCGCCGTGCGCCAGGATCGCCGCGCGGGCGCGCCGCATGGGCTCGGCGTCCGGGTCCTCGCCGATCATTTTCAGCGCGAAATACGCCTTGACGCTCGCGCTCATGTCG
>VAZU01000014.1 GCA_005884745.1 Alphaproteobacteria bacterium | reverse complement strand
AAGCTCAGACGCGCCATCGAGCTGACCCGCGAAATCCTCGAAGTTCCGGCCGGACACCGCGTCGGCATCGTGCCGGCTTCCGACACCGGGGCGGTCGAGATGGGGCTGTGGTCGATGCTCGGCGCGCGGCCGGTCACGGTGCTGGCGTGGGAATCCTTCGGCGAAGGCTGGGTCACCGATGTGGTCAAGCAGCTGAAACTCAAGGACGTCACGCTGATCAAAGCCGATTACGGCGAGCTGCCGGATCTCGACCAGATCGATTCGGCAACCGACGTGGTCTTCACCTGGAACGGCACCACCTCGGGCGTGCGTGTGCCGGACGCGCACTGGATCGCTGCCGACCGCCGGGGGCTCGCCATTTGCGACGCCACCTCCGCCGCGTTTGCACAGCCGCTCGATTGGGCCAAGCTCGATGTCGTCACCTTCTCCTGGCAGAAGGTGCTCGGCGGCGAGGCCGCCCACGGCATGCTGATCCTCTCCCCGCGCGCGGTCGAGCGGCTCGAAACCTATCAGCCGCCGTGGCCGCTGCCGAAGATTTTCCGCATGACCAAGGGCGGCAAGCTCAACGAGGCGATCTTCGCGGGCGAGACCATCAACACGCCCTCGATGCTCTGCGTCGAGGATTATCTCGACGCGCTGCAATGGGCGAAGTCGATCGGCGGGCTTCCCGCGCTGATCGCCAGGGCCGATGCCAATGCCCGGGCGATCGCCGACTGGACCGGCCGCACCGCCTGGGTGGATTTCCTCGCCAAAAATCCGCGCACGCGCTCGAACACCTCGGTCTGCCTCAAAGTCGTGGATCCGGCGGTTGCCGCGCTCTCCCACGACGAGCAGACGGCGTTCGTCAAGAGCATGGCGGCCGTGCTGGAGAAGGAAGGCGTCGCCTACGACATCGCCTCCCATCGCGATGCGCCGCCGGGATTGCGCATCTGGTGCGGCTCGACCGTGGAGGCGTCGGACCTCGAGGCGCTCACCCCCTGGCTCGATTGGGCGTTCGCGCAAACCAGAGCCGCCATGCCCAAGGCGGCCTGACCGTTTCCTCGCCCTACCGAAGCGATTGCCCGTTCATTCCGGAGCCCCCCGACATGGCCCCCAAGGTACTAATTTCCGACAAGCTTTCCGCGGCCGCGGTGCAGATCTTCCAGGAACGCGGCGTCGAAGCCGACATCAAGCTCGGCCTCGACAA
Source organism: Alphaproteobacteria bacterium (assembly GCA_005884745.1). Taxonomy (GTDB): domain Bacteria; phylum Pseudomonadota; class Alphaproteobacteria; order Rhizobiales; family Xanthobacteraceae; genus AP-16. Next base: position 6,711 of record VAZU01000014.1, on the reverse strand, counting down.
GGAAGAGCTGGCGCGCACGATCGAGAACTACGACGGGCTGGCGATCCGGTCCGCCACCAAGGTGACCGAAAAAGTCCTCGACCGCGCCAAGAAGCTCCGGGTGATCGGACGCGCCGGCATCGGCGTCGACAACGTCGATCTCGCGGCGGCGACCGCCAGGGGCATCATCGTGATGAACACGCCGTTCGGCAATTCGATCACGACCGCCGAACATACGATCACCCTGATGCTGGCGCTGGCGCGGCAAATCCCCGCGGCCGATGCTTCCACCCAGGCCGGGAAATGGGAGAAGAACCGGTTTCTGGGCGTGGAGATCACCGGCAAGACGCTCGGCATCATCGGCTGCGGCAACATCGGCTCGATCGTCGCCGACCGCGCGCTCGCGCTGAAGATGAAGGTGATCGCCTATGATCCCTATCTCTCGCCCGAGCACGCCGTCGACATCGGGGTGGAGAAGGTCGAGCTCGAGGAGCTGCTGCGCCGCGCCGATTTCATCTCGCTGCACACGCCGCTCACCGAAAAGACCCGGAACATCATCGATGCCCGCGCGCTCGCCGCCGCCAAGCGCGGCGTGCGCATCGTCAATTGCGCGCGCGGCGGTCTGGCCGATGAGGTCGCGTTGCGTGCCGCGCTGGATTCGGAGCAGGTGGCCGGGGCGGCGTTCGACGTCTTTTCCGTCGAACCGGCGGTCGACAATCCGCTGTTCGGCCATCCCAACGTGGTGTGCACCCCGCATCTGGGCGCCTCGACCATGGAGGCGCAGGAGAACGTGGCGCTGCAAATCGCCGAGCAGATGTCGGATTATCTGCTGCGCGGCGCCATCTCCAATGCGGTCAACTTCCCCTCGATCACCGCCGAGGAAGCGCCGCGGCTCAAACCCTTCATCAAGCTCGCCGAGCAGCTCGGCTCCTTCGCCGGCCAAGTCACCGAGAGCAGCCTGAAATCCGTGAAGCTGCTCTACGAGGGCCACGTCGCGGCGATGAACACCAGGGCGCTGACCTCGGCGGCGATTGCCGGGCTGCTCAAGCCGCTGCTCCAGGACGTCAACATGGTGTCCGCCCCGATCGTCGCCCGCGAGCGCGGCATCTCGGTCGAGGAGACCAAACGCGACGCGGAAAGCGATTATGAAAGCCTGGTGACCCTGACGGTGGTCACCGAGCGCCAGGAGCGCTCGATCCAGGGCACGGTGTTCGCCGACGGCCGGCCGCGCGTGGTGTCCATCAAGGGCATCAAGATGGACGCCGAGTTCGGGCCTTCAATGCTCTACGTCACCAACGTGGACAAGCCGGGCTTCATCGGGCATTTCGCCGGCATTCTCGGCGACGCCGGAATCAACATCGCGACGTTCCATCTCGGACGCCAATCGGCTGGCGGCGACGCGATCTCGCTGGTCGAGGTCGACGGTTCGGTGCCGCCCGAGGTCATCGACCGAGTCCGAAAGCTTCCGCACGTCCAGCACGTACGCGCATTGACCTTCTGAGGCTCCGTGTCTCTGATAGGCGCCGGGTTCGGCTGATTCCGCCGCCGGAACGCTCGGAATCGCAAGAATGCCCGGGCGCCCGTCGCGGCATAAAGGATCCTCATGGCCAACGTGGTGGTGGTCGGTTCCCAATGGGGCGATGAAGGCAAGGGGAAAATCGTCGACTGGCTCTCCGAGCAGGCCGACATCGTCGTGCGCTTTCAGGGCGGCCACAACGCCGGCCACACCTTGGTGGTCGACGGCAAGACCTTCAAGCTCTCGTTGTTGCCTTCCGGCATCGTGCGGCCCGGCAAATTGTCGGTGATCGGCAATGGCGTGGTGCTCGATCCGTCGGCGCCCACCGAAGAGATCGAGCGGGTGCGATCGCAAGACATCGCCGTCTCTCCCGACAATCTGCGAATCGCGGAGAACGCCACGCTGATCCTGTCGCTCCACCGCGAGCTCGACGGCATTCGCGAAAGCTCGAATCCGGCAACGCGCATCGGCACCACCAAGCGCGGCATCGGGCCGGCCTATGAGGACAAGGTGGGGCGGCGCGCCATCCGTCTCATGGATCTCGCCGACCTGCCGGGCTTGGATGCCAAGATCGCGCGGCTGCTCGTCCACCACAACGCGCTGCGGTGCGGGCTGGGGCTCGAGCCGATCGCGGCAAAGGCCGTGTTCGAGGAGCTCGCGGCAGTCGCCCCGCGGGTGCTGCCCTATATGGACCGGGTGTGGGCGCTGCTCGACGATCGCAGGCGCGAGGGCAAGCGCATCCTGTTCGAAGGCGCGCAGGGCGCGCTGCTCGACATCGATCACGGCACCTATCCGTTCGTCACGTCGTCCAATACGGTTGCGGCCCAGGCGGCGACCGGCTGCGGGCTCGGGCCCGGCGCCATCGGCTACGTGCTCGGGATCTGCAAGGCCTATACGACCCGGGTCGGCGAGGGCCCGTTCCCGACCGAGCAGCAGAACGAGATCGGACTTCGGCTGGGGGAGCGCGGACGCGAATTCGGCACCGTGACCGGCCGCGCGCGCCGCTGCGGCTGGTTCGATGCCGTGCTGGTGCGGCAAACCGTGCGAACCAGTGGAATCAACGGCTTGGCGCTGACCAAGCTGGATATTCTCGATGGGTTCGACGAGATCAAGGTCTGCATCGGCTACCGCCTGGACGGCGTCGAATTCGATTATCTTCCGGCCGGCGAGCGGGTCCAGGCCCGGCTCGAACCGATCTACGAGACGATCGAGGGTTGGAGGGAATCCACTGCCGGCGCCCGCTCCTGGGCGGATCTGCCCGCCCAGGCCATCAAATATGTGCGCCGCATCGAAGAGCTGATCGGCTGCACCGTGGCGCTGCTCTCGACGAGCCCGGAACGCGAGGACACGATTCTTGTACAGAACCCGTTCGAAGCGTAGTGGTCCGGCCGAGGGGTGGTTTTCCGCGCTCGGATGCCGGCAGGGATGGAGCCGTCGCCCGGTCCCGGCGGCTGCCAGCGCCCATAATCGAGCCGCATTCCCCCGGGCATGTGGCCCGCCTGATCGCCGATGACCGATTATTACCCGTTGATCGCCCGTGCCGTTGCCGGGCTCGCCAAGAGCACCGGTGAGAACAGGCGCGCGCTTTACGAACGCGCCCGTTCGGCGCTCCTCGCGCAGCTACGCAACCTCGACCCGCCGCTCGCCGAAAGCGAAATCACCCGCGAGCGCCTCTTGCTGGAGGAGGCCGTTCGCAAGGTCGAGGCCGACGCGGCGCGCCAGCAGCGGGCCGAATCGCCGCGCTCCAGTCCAACCGTGAAGGATCGGCCCGTGGAACCGGCGGCGCGGGAAGCCGAGCCGGGCGCGACGGAGCCGGACGAACCGGCCGCGGGGCCGCAGACCGCGCTCGATCCGGGCGCGGCAAAACCGGCCTCAGCCCCGGGGGAAAAACGGGACGACCCGAGGGCTTCCGCCGGCAGCGCGCAATGGGCCGGCCAATTCCGGAGCAAGGACCGCGAGCGTTCGGAGCACGCCGCCGCCCAGGCGCTCAAAGGCTTCCGCGATCTCGTCGCGGAGGTGCGGGGCGAAGCTGCTCCGTCGCCCGAAAACCCGGCCGGCGAGTCCATTGCCGAGCCCGAGAACCGCGCGCCGAGATTTCCCAAGCCGACGCACGAGCCGTTCGAGGACCTGGAACCCGCGCCAGACGCGCCAGAATCGCCCAAACCGCGACGGCAGTCTTGGGGCGGATCTCCCGCGGGCGATCCGGAGATCGATTGGTTCGAGCCGCGTGGCTCGGAACCGCGTGGGTCGAGCCCATCGAGGCGGGGGGGCTTGCCTGCACCGGACGAGCCGCACCCGCGAATGGGGCTGCCCCCATCTCCGCAGCGATCGATGCACGCGCGACAACCCCCCGAGCCGCGGTTCGAGCGCGAACGCGGCGGCTCGGCGAGGGCGCTGGTCGCCGCGTTTTTCGGCGTGTTCATCGTGGTCGGGATCGCGCTGGCGCTGTATTGGCAGCGCGACCGCTTGCGGTCCGTGTTGGTTCGCAACCCGGCCACCCAGGCGCAACGCGAGGCTGCCCCGTCGCGGCCGAAAATCTCGGACCGGGTCGGCCAAGCCGGGCAGCAGGGCCCGTCGACCAATGCGCCCGGGAGCAAAGAGGGCGAGCCCGCCGCGACGGTCGCCCAGCGGGTGGTGCTCTATGAGGACGATCCGGCCGACGCGCAGGGCAAGCCCTACGTGGGCTCGGTGGTCTGGCGCACCGAGACGGTGCCGTCGGGCGCCGGCCAGGCGCCCGAGCTCGCGGTCAAGGGCGAACTGGAGATTCCCGACCGCCGCGTCAATATGACAATGCGGGTGCGCCGCAATTCCGACAAGGCGCTGCCGGCGAGCCACACCATCGAGATCATGTTCAACCTGCCGGCCGATATTCCGTTCGGCGGCATCTCCAATGTTCCGGGCATCCTGATGAAGCAGTCGGAACAGACGCGCGGATCACCGCTGGCCGGCCTCGCCGTCAAGGTGACGTCCGGGTTCTTCCTGATCGGACTCTCGGCGGCGGAGGGCGACATGCAGCGCAATCTGCAGCTGCTGAAGGAGCGCTCCTGGTTCGACATTCCGCTCGTCTACAACAACGGCCGCCGCGCGATTCTCGCCATCGAAAAGGGTACGCCGGGCGAACGGGCGTTCAAGGAAGCCTTCGCCGCCTGGGGCGAATGAAACGCGAGCGCGGCATGCGGCGAAATAAAATCCGGGTCGCGACCTTCGCCGGTCCAGGCGCCGAGCCCGAGATCCGCTCGGTGCCGTGGCCGGACATCCCCAAGAAGGCGGCGCTCATTCAGATCGGCGCCTGCGGGGTGTGCGGCACCGACCTGCACATCCTGAAAGGACATTGGCCGAAACCGCTGCCGTGGCCGTTCACGCTCGGCCACGAGCTCGGCGGAGTGATCGTCGAGGCGGGGCCGGAATTCACCGAGGATTTCATGGGCCGGCCGCTCACGGTCGGCGCCAAGGTGATGATCCCGCCGCTGATGCCGTGCGGACGCTGCTATTACTGCGTCCATTATCCCGAAACCGCCAACAAGTGCCTGAGCCCGGTCTATTACGGCCGCTATCTCGGGTTCGACAAGGCGCCGCACCTTTGGGGCGGATGGGCCGAATACGTCTACGTCGACCTCGACATGCTGCCCGGCACCAAGATCTACAAGCTGCCCGACGACATGCCGTTGCGCCTCGGTGCGTTGTCCGAGCCGCTGACCTCGTGCATCCGCGCGTTGAACCGCGCCGTTCGGGCCGGTGGCTTCAAATGGGGCGACAGTGTCGTGATCCAGGGCTCGGGCCCGATCGGGATTTTGGCGGTCGCGGCGGCGCAGGAAATGGGCGCGGGCCGCGTGATCTGCGTCGGCGCGCCGGAAGAGCCGCGCCTGGCGCTCGCCAGGAAATTCGGCGCCGAGGCGACGGTGAACATCGAGGAGGTCAGGACGCCGGAAGCGCGCATCGCCAGGGTGCGCGAGATCGTCGGCGGCTTCGGCGCCGACCTGGTGATGGATTGCTCCGGCCATCCGAGCGCCGGACCGGAGGGAATCGAGTTTTTGCGCGACGGCGGCACCTATGTGGAGATGGGGCAGTTCACCGACGCGGGCTCGATCGAGACTTCCTGGCACCGCATCTGCGCCAAGGACCTCATCGTGCTCGGGTCGTGGGGTTTCACCGGCAACGATCTGCCGCTCGGCGTCGACATGCTCTACCGCGGCCGGAACAAGTATCCCTGGCTCGATATGCAGACGCTCTATCCATTCGACGAAAAAGGCATCAGCCGTGCCGTCGAGGACGCGATGGCGATGCGGACCGTCAAGTCCACCATCGTGCCCTGGCCGGAGCTGGTGTGAGCCATCCCTCCCCGCAGGGGAGGGTCGGCGAGCGAAGCGAGCCGGGGTGGGGAGGCCCTCCTCGCTGCGCGAGGAGCCGCCCTCCCCAAGGGGAGGGAGAGCTACGCCCGCGTGGGCGCCTGCGCCGGATAGTACTGCGGCGCCTCGCGCCGCTCGAACATACCGTAATCGCGGATGATGCGGATTGTCCGATGCCGCAGCGGGCTCGATGCCGCCGGCTTCCAGCTTTGCGCTGCCGCCGCATCGCGCCAGGACGCGAGCAGGACGACCTTGCCGGGGGTGTAGATGCTGGTGAAGATCTCCTGGTCGACCAGCCCGGCGGTCCCGTGACCAAGCTCGAGCCCTGAGAATACCGGGCCCTGCGCCGCAACGCTCTTCGGATCGGGCATCATTTCCGTGATCGTCACCGCCTTGGCGGTGCCGATCTGCGTCTCGTCGAGACGCGTTTGCTCGACAGAAATTCCTTCAGGCGGCCGGGTGTCGGCCGTGACCTCACCGACGCGCAACCGGTAATCCTCGAACACCTGGGTGCGTCCGCACCAGCGCCTTCTCGTCAAGCCAGGTGGAGAGCGAGAGCAGCCGCCCCTCGGCGCGCCGGCTGGCGAAGCGCTCGACGTCCAGGAAGCCGTCGATCTGGTCCAGCATGGGCTTGAGATGCCGGGCGAGCTTGAGGTACTCGTCGGTCAGGTCGGGCTTGGGCTGAACCTCGAAGATGACGACGAACATGGTTTCGCCTTCGCGGGACTGCGCACTGCGTCTCGCATTGATTGATATGTCATGGCCCGCGAACGCGGGCCACCCAGTATCCACCGCACTGAGGGTCAAAAATCGATAATCCGCGGCTAGGGGTCGCCCGGACAAGCCGGGCGATGACACGGAGGGGCGCTA
>VAZU01000396.1 GCA_005884745.1 Alphaproteobacteria bacterium | reverse complement strand
CCAGAATGCGCGCAAGGTGCTGCAGCTTGCGCAATATTGCTATGTGCTGGAAAACGGCCGCATCGCGCTCGAAGGCGACAGCCGGCGTCTGTCGAGCCATCCCGGCGTCATCGCCTCGTATCTCGGAGCGACCGAATCGTGACCATCATCGACATGCATTCGCATTGGGGAACCCGCCGCGGCTATCCGCTGCAGACCGAGCAGGAGCTGGCGCAGCAGCGGGCGACCTGGAACTCGTCGCCGAACTACGCGACCGAGGCACAGATGGCGGATTATTTCCGCGCCAGCGGCGTGCGCGCTGCGCTCGATTTCGGGTTCGCCAAATTCCGGCCGCTGGAGGAGATGCAGAGCCTTCACGATTATGCCTTCGCCACCGAGCGCGCGCACCGGGACGTCATCCTCGGCCATTGGATCCACGTCGATCCGCGCCTGGGCGAGGCGGGGCTCAAAGAGCTGCGCCGCTGCATCGACCAGCGGGTCGGTTTCCTCGGCTATGCGGTCTCGGCCTCGCTGTCGCCGCCCGCGAGCGAGGATGCCTATGCGCCCTACTATCGCCTGTGCATCGAGGCCGGCATCCCGGTGCTCATGTTCGTCGGGACGACCGGATTGGGAGCGGGATTGCCGGGCGGGGGAGGGGTGATCCTCGACCATTGCCATCCGCGCCACCTCGATTTCGTCGCCGCCTCCTACCCGGAGCTCGAGATCGTCGCGGCGCGCCCGGGCTGGCCGTGGCAAGCGGAAACCATCGCGGTGCTGATGCACAAGCGCAATATCTGGTACGAGCTGCATGGCTGGTCGCCGAAATATTATTCCCCGGATCTCAAGCATGAGATCCCGCGGCGGCTGAAGCACAGGATCCTGTTCGGCGCGGATTATCCGCTGTTCACCTACGAGCGGCTGCTCCGGGACTGGCGCGCCGAAGGCTATTCCGAGGAAGTATTGGAGCAGGTGTTCCACAGGAACGCCGAACGGTTTTTGCAGGGCCTGGGGCTTTAGATGGATCTCCTCCTGAGAGACCGGATCGCAGTTATCGGCGGTGCGAGCCACGGCATCGGCTACGGCATCGCCCGCGCGCTGGCCGCCGAAGGCGCGAAGATCGCCATCATGGCCCGCCGGGCGGCGGATCTTCAGGATGCTGCCGACCGCATCCGCAGCGAGACCGGCGCGGCCGTGCTCGCGGTGCCGGCCGATTGCCGCCGCGCCGAGGATTGCACGCGGGCGATCGCGACGGTCTGCGAGGCTTACGGCGGCATCGACATCGTCATCAACAATGACGGGGCGCCTCCGCTCGGCGAGATCGAGACGTTCGACGATGATGCATGGCGGAAAGCGGTCGAGCAAAACCTGATGTACGTGGTGCGCATGGCGCGCGGTGCGCTGCCGCACATGAAAGCCCGGGGCGGCGGCAGCATCCTCAATATAACGGCGATCTCCGCGATTCAGCCGATCGGGGGGTTCGGGCTTTCGGTCGCGACCTGGAGCGGGGTGATCGGCTTCGCCAAAACCCTGTCGATCGAGGCGGCGCGCTATGGCATCAATGTGAACACCATTTGCCCCGGTTACATCGAGACGCAGCGTCTCGAAAAAGTGTTCGCCGCCGGCGGCAAGGACCCGGCCGTCATGCGCCGCGAGCTCGAGGCCGAGGTTCCGCTCGGCCGCATCGGAACCGTCGAGGACGTGGCGAGCCTGGCCGCCCTCCTGGTCTCGCCGCGCGGCAGCTACATCACGGGCGCTGCGATCCAGGTCGATGGCGGATTGCTCAGGGCGGTGCGTTAGGGAGGAGAATATGCAGTTTGCGACCGTGCTGAAGCCCGAGCTTGCGGCGCATTATCATGCGGCCGGGCTGTGGTTGAACGAGAGCTTCTTCGAGGTAATCGAGGAGCGGGCCCGCGCGCATCCCGACCGCGAGGTGTTCGCCGATGCCGGCCGCCGCATCACCTATGGAGAGCTCGAGCGCGAGATCGAGCGATGCGCCGAGTTCCTCCGCAGCATCGGCATCGGACGCGGCGACGTCGTAACCGTGCAATTGCCGAACCGCATCGCGTTTCCGGTTCGCGCGCGCGAGCTCGAGTACATCCTGAAATTCTCCGGCAGCCGCGCCTATGTGTGCCCCGGCGAGTTCAAGGGCTTCGACTACGTTGCCATGGCGAAGACGCTGCAGGCGGCGGTGCCGGCGGTCACGCATATCATCGTCGCCGGCGGTTCTGCCGAGGGCGTGTTCGATCTCGACGCCGGCATCGCCGACAGCCCGCCGATTGCCGCCGCCGACCGCGTGCGCATGAGTCCCGACGAGGTGTTTCGCATGGCGTTCACCTCGGGGACGACCGGCGACCCGAAATGCGTGCTGCACTCCTTCAACACCACGCTCTGCACGGTCAAGCTGCTCAATCACGACATGGCGGTGAGCGATCGCGACGTTCTGCTGATCTATCTTCCGGTCGGATTGAACTGGGGCTACATCTGCCTGATGCAGACCATCATGGCGGGAGCGCGCGCGGTGCTGCTGGAGCGGTTCTCCGCGCGGGCGGCGCTCGAGGCGATCGGGCGCGAGAAGGTCACGTTCATAGCCACGGCGCCCGCCTCGATCGTTGCCATGCTCAACGACCCCGAGCTGGAGCAGTTCGACGTCGCGTCGCTGCGCGTGGTCATCACCGGCGGCGCATCGGCCGCGATCGAGACGATCCGCGAATTTCGCCGGCGCATGCGGGGGCATCTGGTCGAGCTCTACGGCATGCTGGAGACCGGGTTTCACACCTACACGCGCCTGTCCGATGACCCGGAGAAGGTCAGCGGCACCATCGGCCGTCTGGTCGACACCATGGAGCTGAGACTGATCGACGAGCGAGGTGATGACGTTCCTCATGGGGAAGTCGGCGAGATCGCCGCCCGGGGGCCTTCCGTTCACCTCGGATATCACAACAATCCGCGCGCCAACGAGCAGGCCTTCACGGCGGACGGCTGGTTCCGGACCGGCGATCTCGGCCGCTATGTCGACGC
>VAZU01000075.1:1750-19422 GCA_005884745.1 Alphaproteobacteria bacterium | reverse complement strand
GTGTCGATACGCTGCCCAGGTTTGTTCACGCACGGCGCCTGTCCCGGGGCTCGCCGTTACCCTTGCACCCGCCATTCCGCGGCGATGCGGCGCTCGACGGAAGGGCTAGATTGGGCGATCATGGCGCTTCGCGAGGGTTTTGCATGAACCGGATCGAGCCTGGGTTTGCGTCGGTGCCGCGGGTGGCCTATTCCGCCTGCCCGCACGATTGCCCGTCGACCTGCGCGCTCGAAGTCGAGGTGCTCGACGAGCGCACCATCGGGCGCGTGCGCGGGGCGGAGGACAACGATTACACGCTCGGCGTGATCTGCGCGAAAGTCGCGCGTTACGCCGAGCGCGTGCATCACCCCGACCGGCTGCTCCGCCCGCTGCGCCGCAAAGGGCCGAAAGGCTCCGGCGATTTTGCGGAAATCTCCTGGGACGACGCGCTCGATCTCGTCGCCGAGAATTTTGCAGAAGCGGAGCGCCGCCACGGCGCGGAGGCGGTGTGGCCCTATTACTACGCCGGCACCATGGGGCTCGTCATGCGCGACGGCATCAACCGCCTGCGCCATGTCAAGAAATATTCCGGCTTCTATTCGACCATCTGCAACACGCCGGCGCGGGTCGGGTTTTTGGCCGGCACCGGCCGGCTCGCCGGCCCCGATCCGCGCGAGATGGCGAAATCCGATCTGGTCGTGATCTGGGGCACCAACGTCGTCAACACCCAGGTCAACGTGATGACGCACGCCACCCGCGCGCGAAAAGAGCGCGGGGCGAAGATCGTGGCGGTCGACGTCTACCGCAACGGCACCATGCAGCAGGCCGATCTCGCGGTGCTGATCCGGCCGGGCACCGACGCGGCGCTCGCCTGCGCGGTCATGCATTGCCTGTTCCGCGACGGCAAGGCGGATCGCGACTATCTTGCGCGTTACACCGACGTCCCCGCCGAGCTCGAGGCGCACGTGCACTCGCGCTCGCCGCAATGGGCCGCGGCGATCACCGGATGCGACGTCGCCACCATTGAGGCGTTCGCGGCGCTCATCGGCGAGCGTAAGCGCGCGTATTTCCGGCTCGGCTACGGCTTCTCGCGCTCGCGCAACGGCGCCGTCAACATGCATGCGGCGAGCTGCATCCCGGCGGTGACCGGCGCCTGGCTCCACGAGGGCGGCGGCGCGTTCTTCAACAATTCGGCGATCTATCACTGGGACACGACGATGATCGAGGGGCACGACGCCCGCGATCCCTCGATCCGCGTGCTGGACCAGTCGCGCATCGGACCGATCCTGGTCGGCGACGCGGAGGCCCTGTTTGGTGGCCCGCCGGTCACCGCGCTGATCGTCCAGAACACCAATCCGATGTCGGTCGCGCCGGAGCAGGATCTCGTCAAGCGCGGCTTTGCCCGCGAGGACCTGTTCGTCTGCGTACACGAGCAGTTCATGACCGAGACCGCCCGCATGGCCGACGTGGTCCTGCCCGCGACCATGTTTCTCGAGCACGACGACTTCTACCAGGGCGGCGGCCACCAATACATCCAGCTCGGGCCCAAGCTGGTCGAGCCGCCCGGCGAATGCCGCTCCAACCACGAGGTCATCTGCGCGCTGGCGCGGCGGCTCGACGCGCGTCACCCGGGGTTCGAGATGAGCGCGCGCGAGCTGATCGACTGGACGCTGCGCCGTTCCGGCTGGGGCGGCATCGAGGAGCTGGAGGCGAAGCGCTGGATCGATTGCCAGCCCGATTTCGCCACCGCGCATTACGTCGACGGCTTTGCCTGGAGCGACGGCAAGTTCCGCTTCAAGCCGGATTGGCCGCACGTGCCGCACCGGCATCCGTGGGAGGCCGGTCCCGTCGAGCAGATGCCGCGCCTCCCCGACCATTGGCAGATCATCGAAGAGGCTGACGCGAACCATCCGTTTCGCCTGGCGACGTCACCGGCGCGGCAGTTCCTCAACTCGACCTTCACCGAGACGCCGACATCGCGCGCGCGCGAGCGGCGGCCGGAAGTGATGATCCATCCCGACGATGCCGCGCCGCTCGGGATCGCCGACGGCGACAAAGTCGTGCTCGGCAATGAGCGCGGCGAGGTTCGCCTGCACGCAAGATTGTTCGACGGGGTGCGCCGCGGCGTGCTGATCGCCGAGTCCATTTTTCCCAACGCGGCGTTCGAGGATGGGCGCGGCATCAACACGCTCACCGGGGCCGACGCCATCGCGCCGTTCGGGGGCGCCGCGTTTCACGACAACAAGGTGTGGGTGAAGCGGGCCGGGCTTTGAGCGAATCGCGGCGCGCCGCGCCGATTTCGTCCGGCCGCGGCCTGCCGGCATGCCGACCGGTCGACGCCGGCGGTAACGAATTCTTCACCGCCGGTGCGTCGCTGGAAATTTGCCAGCGCAATCAAGCTTCAAAGCGGCGCGCCGCGAGCAGGAGCATGGCTGCGCGGGGCGCACGCAACCTGGCTTCGGCGACGTGACAAAGCAATCGGCCTTGCTAACGCCCAATTTTTCGTGTTGGCTCGATCCGCAATCTGATTTTGGCTTCCGGCCGAACGCCGTCGAGGCGCGACCGCTTCGGATCATCCCAAAAACCGGGTTGTGGCGCGGATCGCAGCATTGCGGCTCCGCGTGAGGACAGGCTTAAGACCAGGAGATCGACGATGCAGAAGGGCACCGTCAAGTGGTTCAATCCGACTAAAGGCTACGGGTTCATCCAACCATCGACCGGAGACAAGGACGTATTCGTCCACATTTCGGCCGTCGAACGCGCTGGCCTCGGCACTCTCAACGAGGGCCAAGTGGTCGAATATGAGGTCGTCAGCAATCGAGGCAAGACCTCGGCCGAGAACCTGAAGGTCTCGTGACGGCTCGACGTTTCGGGCGCAAAGCCCGGCGGACGATGGTTCCGTAGCCCCCGGCTTCGGCCGGGGGTTTTTTCTTGTCTCCGAGGAATCCGTAGCCCGGATGGAGCGAAGCGAAATCGGCGGCCGAAGGCCGCCGTCCCCGCGAAAGCGGGGACCTCGATCCGCAAGCGGCTTCCCGGATTGCGCGGCGTTCCACGCCGCTTCATCCGGGCTACGAAATCATGCCACGGCGATGCAGCCCGCGATCTCGCTGCGCTCGGGATAATAGCGCGCGGTCATCCGTCCGACGTAGGCGCGCAGATTGTCGTGGCGTTCCGCCGCCGTGCGCGTCGCGGCGGTGAAGATCGGGCACAGGGCTGCGGCGATGAAGGCGAACGCGGTGGCGTCGATGCCGGTCGGCTCGCGCCCGAAAAAGAACGGCTTCGCGCCCAGGAATTCGGCGAAGGCGTCGATCGAGCTCGCCGCTAGCGCGCCGATCTCCGCCTGGGAGTGCCGGCCGATGCCGTGCGCGCGGAGCGCATTGCGCACCCGGCGCCGAATCATGGCGATCACGACGGGACGCAGCGGCGACGGAATCCTGCGGAAGAAGATCTGCGGGCCTTTGGCAAAATTGGCGTCGTCGCTCCAGCGCGCCTCCACGATCGCCCAGTACAGGTGATCCTCCGCGAGCTTCTCGAACGCCCAGGCCGTCGCCCGCTGCTCGCGGGAGAGGCCGCGATCGAAATCGATCCCGTATTTCTTCTCGATGTGCCAGCGGATGAAGGTCGAATCGGCGATCCGCTCGCCGTCATCCTCGATGTACGGCAGCTTGCCCTTGGGCGCGCGGCGCAGGCCTTTGGTGTCGGCGTGATAGACGAGGCCGGCCATCTTGAGCAGCACCTCGGCTTTCATCACGAACGGGCTCGGGTCCGGCAGGCCGAAGGCGGGACCGAAGGTGTAGAGCGTGATCATCAGCATTCCCTAGATGTTCGGTACAAACAGCAGGCCGTCGGCATCCGCCCGCCCATCGATCCGGCAGCGCCCGTCAACGACGCGCACGCGGCCTTCGGCCAAAAACTTCAGCGCCGCCGGGTAGATCCGGTGCTCGGCCTCGAGCACGCGCGCGGCAAGCGTATCGGCGGTGTCGCCCTCGCGCACGGCGACCGCCGCCTGCGCCAGGATCGGCCCGCAATCCACTTCCGGCACCACCATGTGGACGGTGGCGCCGTGAATCTTCACGCCCGCCGCGAGCGCCCGCGCGTGGGTGTCGAGGCCCTTGAAAGCCGGCAGCAGGGCGGGGTGGATGTTGAGCATGCGGCCGTGCCATTGGCCGACGAAGCTTGGCGAGAGCAGGCGCATGAAGCCGGCGAGGCAGACGAGATCGATCCGGTACGCCTCGAGCTTCGTCTGCAGCGCGCGCTCGAATCTCTCGCGATCGTTTCCGTAGAGCGTGGGGTCGACGATTTCCGTGGCGATCCCAGCCGCGGCCGCGCGCCGCAGGCCGGGTGCACCGGGGCGGTTCGAAAGCACGAGCGCGATTTGCGCAGGATAGGATTCCTGCGCCGCGGCCGCGATCAGAGCCTCCATGTTGGAGCCGCGGCCGGAGATGAGGATCGCCACGCGCTTCTTGCTCACCGCGATCCCCTTCGCCACGGGCGCGGCCCAAGCCGAACGATCATCGGCAGCCTCGGCATCGTAGGAACCATCGGGCGGGTCGTACGGCGGATTCGTGGGCCGCGCAACGGCGGGACAAAAGCATGGAAAGCCAAACCCGGGAACATCCGGGCTCGGCCCGGGGAGAGGCAGAGGCCCCGAGCGCCGGCTTGGCAAGGCCGGCCGGCCGGTCTATCAGGCCCCGTTCGCAAGGGCGCTCGGCTTGAATATCCCCAATCTCATCACGCTCGCCCGGATTCTCTCCGTGCCGATCATGGTCTGGGCCATCAGCTCGGGCGAGATGTTGTTTGCGTTCGCGCTGTTCGTGCTGGCGGGCCTGAGCGACGCGGTCGACGGCTATCTCGCCAAGCGCCTCGACATGGCGAGCGAGCTTGGCGCCTACCTCGACCCGATCGCCGACAAGGCGCTGATCGTGTCGATCTACGTGACGCTCGGCATCAGCGGGGCGGTTCCGCGCCCGCTCGTCATCCTGGTGGTATCGCGCGACATCATGATCGTGGGCGCGGTGATGCTGGCGTGGCTGCTGGGAAAGCCGATCGCCGCCAAGCCGCTGATGGTCTCGAAGATCAACACCGCCGCGCAGATCGCCTTCGCGGGTCTGGTGCTGGCCTCGCTCGGGTTCGGCTTCGACGGCGGCATCGTGCTCGACGTGGCCATGGCCGTGGTTGCCGCCTTGACGCTGCTTTCGATCGCCGCCTATGTCCGCGAATGGGTGCGGCACATGGGCTCCAACGGCAGCATCGGGAAGACGAGATGACGCTTCCGGGCAATGCCTTGCGGGGACGGCGGCGATGATGCCGATGCGGCAGATGGTGTTCTGGGCGCTGGCCGTCGCCGCCTTCGCGCTGCTGCTGTGGCTGCTGCGCGACATCCTGCTGCCGTTCGTCGCCGGCATGGCGATTGCCTATCTGCTCGATCCGCTCGCCAACCGCCTCGAGAAGCTCGGCGTCCGCCGGCTCGTCGCCGCACTGCTCATCGTCGGAATATTCGCGCTGGCGCTGCTGCTGCTCGGGATCCTGATCGTGCCCGTTCTCGCCGGCCAGCTCAGCGCGCTCATCGCCAAGCTGCCGGAATATGTCGCCAAGGTGCAGGCGCTGGTCACGGACCCGAACCGCCCATGGCTGAGCAAGATCGTGGGCGAGGGCTTCCTCGACGCCCAACAGTCGACGGGCGAGCTGGTCAAGCAAGGGATAGGGTGGCTTGCCGCGTTCCTCACCTCGGTGTGGGCCGGCGGCCGGGCGCTGATCTCGATCGTGTCGCTGCTGGTGGTGACGCCGGTCGTGGCGTTCTATTTCATCTACGACTGGCCGCGCATGGTCGCGGCGGTGGACAGCTGGGTGCCGCGCCCGCATCAGGAGACGATTCGCGCGCTCGGCCGCGAGATCAATGCCGCGATCGCCGGTTTCGTCCGCGGCCAGAGCGGAGTCTGCCTGATCCTCGGCGCCTATTATGCGGTGGCGCTCACCGTGGCCGGGCTCAATTTCGGCCTGCTCATCGGCCTCCTCGCGGGCGTGATCACCTTTATCCCCTACGTCGGCTCGCTCACCGGACTCGTCGTTGGGCTCAGTGTCGCCATCGCCCAGTTCTGGCCCGACTACGCCTCCATCCTGATGGTGCTGGGCATTTTTCTGTTCGGTCAGTTCGTCGAGGGCAACGTGCTTTCCCCGAAGCTGGTGGGCGA
The DNA here is from genome assembly GCA_005884745.1 of Alphaproteobacteria bacterium. Taxonomy (GTDB): domain Bacteria; phylum Pseudomonadota; class Alphaproteobacteria; order Rhizobiales; family Xanthobacteraceae; genus AP-16. The sequence goes on along the minus strand of VAZU01000075.1, from coordinate 13,252 downwards.
GAGCGTCGGCCTGCATCCGTTGTGGCTGATTTTCGCGTTGTTCGCCTTTGCCTATCTGTTCGGCTTCGTCGGGCTGCTGCTCGCGGTGCCGCTCGCCGCGGCCTTCGGCGTGCTCGCGCGTTTCGCGCTCAGGCAATATCTGGCCAGTCCGCTCTACACCGGGCAGCCGGCGCTGCCGGCGGCCGGTATCGCGCCGGCGCCCCGCAAGGAGCTGCGCTGAGTTTTTTCATGCCGAGTGCCTCCGGTCCCCACCAGCTCGCGCTTGCCCTTGCCCACCACGAAAGCTTTGCGCGCGAGGATTTTCTCGCCGGGCCTTCCAATGCGGCCGCGCTGGCATTCGTCGAGGGCTGGCCGGACTGGCCCGACCGGGTGCTGGCCCTGGTCGGCCCGCCCGGTTCCGGCAAGAGCCATTTGGCGGCGATCTGGGCCGAGCGCGCCGGAGCGCGGCTGATGTCCTCGCGGGCGCTCGAGGAGCCGAGCCTGGGCGGCGCGCTGGCGACCGGCGCGCTCGTGCTCGAGGATGTGCGCGCCGGCGCTTTCGAAGAGGCCGCACTGTTCCATCTGCTCAATCTCGCGCGCGAGGAACGGGCGTTCTTGCTGCTGACCTCGCGCACATCGCCGGTCGGCTGGCCGGTGCGCGTCCCCGATCTTGCCTCCCGGTTGCGCGCCTTGCCCGTGGCGGCGCTCGGCCCGCCCGACGACAATTTGCTGCGCGCGGTGCTGATCAAGCTGTTCGCGGACCGGCAGCTCGCGGTCGACGAAAACCTGGTCGGCTATCTGGCGGCGCGGATCGAGCGATCGGTCGCCGCCGCCCGCGCCGCGGTGGCGGCGCTCGATCAGGCCTCGCTGCGTTTGCAACGGCCGGTTAACCGCGCGCTCGCCGCCGCGACCTTGCGCGGTTTCGAGCCTTGAAACACGCCTCGGCCGGGGCGATCATGGCTGCGCCCGTCCGGGCTCCCGATTCCCCGTTCAAGGGCTACGGCAAATTCATGGTCGATCGCGCGGAAAACATTGAGCTTTTACCTCCGCAGCCGTTGCCGGCGGGTCGCGAGGGGCTCGCCGTCGCCCCGCCGGCCGTCCCGGAATTCGAGCTCGCGAGAAATCCCGCCCGGTTCGTCAATCGCGAATTGTCCTGGCTTCTGTTCAACCGCCGGGTCTTGGAGGAGGCGGCGAACGAGGGCCATCCGCTGCTCGAGCGGGTGCGCTTCCTTTCGATCAGCGCCAACAACCTCGACGAATTCTTCATGGTTCGCGTCGCCGGCCTGAAGGGCCAGGTGCGGGCCGGCATCGCTACCAAGAGCCCGGACGGGCTCACGCCGAGCGAGCAACTCGCCCGCATTCGCGAAGCCGTCGGCGTGCTCGCCAGCGATCAGCAGGGGCGCTGGCGGGAGCTGCGCCAGGAGCTGGCGGAAACCGGCGTCGTGCTGGTCGACGGGCCCGATCTGACCCGGCATGAGCGGGCCTGGCTCGAGGATCATTTCCTGCACCATGTCTTTCCGGTCCTGACCCCGCTCGCCATCGACCCGGCGCATCCGTTCCCGTTCATCCCCAACTTCGGANNAACGCACTCATTCGCGTACCCAACAAGATCGAGCGCTTCATCCGCCTGCCGCCGCCCGCCGAAGCCGGGGTCGCGCGGGTGATCACGCTCGAGCAGGCCGCCGGCCAGTTCATCTCGCTGCTGTTCCCGGGCTATCAGGTGAAGGGGCAGGGCGCATTCCGGGTGCTGCGCGATTCCGAGATCGAGGTCGAGGAAGAAGCGGAGGACCTGGTGCGGTCGTTCGAATCCGTGCTCAAGCGGCGTCGGCGCGGTTCGGTGATCCGGCTCGAGCTCGAAGCGGCGATGCCGCCCGAGCTGCGCAAATTCGTGCAGCGCGCGCTTGCGGTTACCGAGGACGAAATATTCCTGGTCGACGGCGTACTGGCGCTCAATGAGCTCTCGCAGCTCACCGGCAGCCTGGACCGGCCGGATCTCGAATTCGTGCCGTACAACCCGCGCTTCCCCGAGCGCATCCGCGATCAGGGTGGCGATTGCTTCGCGGCGATCCGGCAGAAGGACCTGATCGTCCACCACCCGTACGAATCCTTCGACGTCGTCGTGCAGTTCCTCAACCAGGCGGCGCGCGATCCCGACGTCGTCGCCATCCGGCAGACGCTCTACCGGACCTCGTCCGACAGCCCGATCGTGAAGGCGCTGGCGGAGGCGGCGGAAGCGGGAAAATCCGTCACCGCGCTGGTCGAGCTCAAGGCGCGGTTCGACGAGGAGGCCAACATCCGCTGGGCCCGGGATCTCGAGCGCGCCGGGGTCCAGGTCGTGTTCGGCTTCATCGAGCTCAAGACCCACGCCAAGCTGTCGCTCGTGGTGCGCCGCGAGGGCGGCTCGCTCGCCTCCTACGTCCACGTCGGCACCGGCAATTATCATCCGGTCACGGCGCGGATCTACGCGGACCTCTCGCTGTTCACCGCGGACCCGGTGATCGCCCGCGACGTGGCGCGCATCTTCAATTTCATCACCGGCTACGCCGAGCCGGCCGAAATCGAGAAGATGGCGGTCTCTCCGCTCAATCTCAAATCGCGCATGCTCGATCACATTCGCCAGGAGGCTGCCCATGCCAAGGCCGGGCGGCCGGCGGCGATCTGGATGAAGATGAACGCGCTGGTCGATCCGGAGATCATCGACGCGCTCTACGCCGCCTCGCGCGCCGGCGTCGAGGTCGATCTCGTCGTGCGCGGCATCTGCTGCCTGCGGCCCGGCGTGCCGGGGCTCTCCGATCGCATCCGGGTCAAATCGATCGTCGGCCGATTTCTCGAGCATGGCCGGATCTATTGTTTCGGGGCCGGCCATCCGCTGCCGCACCCGAAGGCTGCGGTCTACATTTCCTCCGCCGACCTCATGCCGCGCAACCTCGATCGCCGGGTCGAAGTGCTGTGCCCGGTGCTCAATCCGACCGTGCACGAGCAGGTGCTCGACCAGATCATGATCGCCAATTTCAAGGACAACCAGCAGAGCTGGAAGCTCTTGCCGGACGGCACCTCGACGCGCATAAAGGCTGCATCCGGCGAGGAGCCGTTCAATGCCCATAAATATTTCATGACCAATCCAAGCCTGTCCGGCCGTGGAAAATCGCTTAAAGACTCGTCCCCGCGCAGCCTCATTCGCCGGCGCGAGCGCGCCTAGGCGCGCGGGGCACGCCGCCCGCGGGCGGCTCGATCTCGGCCCGCCGGTCGCCGTCATCGACATCGGGTCGAATTCGGTCCGCCTGATCATCTACGAAGCGTTGACCCGCAGTCCGACGCCGATCTTCAACGAAAAGGTCCTGGCGGGGCTCGGCCGGGAAGTGCAATCGACCGGGCTGCTCCCCGCCGATGCGGTGGAAAAGGCGCTGGCCGCGCTCGGCCGGTTCCGCGCCTTGTGCGACACCGTCGGGGTCGCGAGCTTGTGGGGGCTGGCCACGGCCGCCTGCCGCGACGCCAGCAACGGCCGCGTGTTCATCGCCGACGCCGAGCGCATCTGCCGCACCAAGATCGACGTGCTGTCGGGCAAACGCGAGGCCAAATATTCGGCGCTGGGCGTGACCTCCGGCATTCATCGTCCCGACGGCATCGTCGGCGACCTCGGCGGCGGCTCGCTCGAGCTCGTCGACGTGCACGGCAACCGGATTCGCGAGGGCGTGACCCTTCCGCTCGGCGGCCTCGCCTTGCAGGACATCTCCTCGAAGTCGCTGAAGAAGGCGGAGAAATTCGTCAAGAAGGCGCTGGCCGGCATACCGGGGCTCGCGGCCGGGGCCGGGCGCAGTTTCTACGCGGTCGGCGGCACCTGGCGCGCGCTCGCGCGCCTGCACATGTGGCAGACCGGATACCCGCTTCATGTCATGCACGGCTACGTGATCCCGGCCAAGGAAGCGCTGGAGTTCTCCCGGCTCGTGCACCGCATCGATCCGCAGATGCTCTCGCGCATCGAGGTGGTTTCCGACGCGCGCCGGCCGCTGCTGGCCTATGCGGCGCTGGTGCTGGAGCACCTGGTCCGCGTGGCGCGCCCGAAGCACGTGGTGATCTCGGCGCTCGGCGTGCGCGAAGGCCTGCTCTATTCGCTGCTCGATCCGCAGCAGCGAAAGCGCGATCCCCTGATCGCCGCGGCGCAGGACCTCAACGTGCTGCGCTCGCGCTCGCCGCCGCACGGTGAGGAGCTGACGTCCTGGACCGACGATTTTCTCGCCTCCTCCGGCATCGATGAAACCCCGGAGGAGAAACGGCTGCGCCACGCGGCCTGTCTGCTGGCCGACATCGGCTGGCGGGCGCATCCCGACTACCGCGGCGAGCAATCGCTCAATATCGTCGCCAATGCCGCCTTCGCCGGCATCGACCACCCGGGGCGCGCGTTCCTGGCGCTGACCGTGTTCTTCCGCCACGTCGGCCTGGTGGACGAGGAGCTCTCCCCGCGCTTGCGCGAGCTGGCCTCGACCCGCATGCTCGACCGGGCGCGCATTCTCGGTGCCGCGCTGCGGGTCGCGTTTTTGATCTCCGCGGCGATGCCCGGCATCCTGCCGCGGGCTCCCATGCGGGTCGCGCACCGGCGCCTGGTGCTCGACCTCGACGCCAAGCTGGCGCCGCTCGCGGGCGAGCGCCTGTTCAATCGGCTGCGGCAGCTTGGTCGCCTGATCGGCCGGGACCCGGTGATGGTGACTGGCTAGCGGACACGGAACACGGAAGAGACCTGCGATGAAGGATTACGAGCGCTACGACGGCCTCGGCCTCGCCGACCTGGTGAAGACCCGCGCGGTCACCGCGAAGGAGCTGCTCACGGCCGCGGTGGCGCGGATCGAGGCCCGCAATCCCGCGGTCAACGCCGTCGTCAATCGCATGTACGATCGCGCCGAGGCCACCATTGCCGCGGGATTGCCCCCGGGCCCGTTCGCCGGCGTGCCGTATCTCCTGAAAGATCTCGGCGTTTACTACACCGGCACCGTGACCTCGTCCGGCTCCGCCTTTTTCCGTGACGCCATTGCCGACCACGACAGCGAGATCGTGGCACGCCTGAAGCGCGCTGGGCTCGTCATTCTCGGCAAAACCAACACCTCGGAATTCGGCCTTTCCACCTCGGTCGAGCCGAAGCTGTTCGGCCCGACCCGCAACCCGTGGAACCTCGAGTTCAGCGCCGGCGGCTCGAGCGGTGGTGCCGCCGCCGCGGTGGCGTCCGGCATGTTGCCGGTGGCGCATGCGACCGACGGCGGCGGCTCGATCCGCATTCCGGCGTCCTGCTGCGGCTTGTTCGGCCTCAAGCCCACGCGCGCGCGCACGCCGCTGGGGCCGGACTTCGGCGAAGGCTGGAGCGGCATGGGCGTCGGCCATGCGGTCACGCGCTCGGTGCGCGACAGCGCCGCGCTGCTCGATGCGACGGCGGGCCCCGACGTCGGCGATCCCTATTGGGCGCCGCCGCCCGGAGGTCCTTATCTTGCGGAGGTCGGCGTCGATCCGGGGCGGCTCAGAATCGCCTTCACCACGAAGGCGTGGAGCGGTCATCCGGTCGACGCGGATTGCGTGGCCGCGGTGTTGGCGAGCGCGAAGCTGTGCGAGAGCCTCGGCCATTGCGTGGCGGAAGCTTCGCCTTTCATCGACGAGGAGCTGCACAACAAGGCACGCCGGGTCGTCATCGGCGCCAACACCCGCACGACGCTGGAAGCCCGTGGCAAGGCGCTCGGCCGCGAGCCGAGACCCGACGATGTCGAGACCTTCACCTGGGCGGCCGCCGAATCCGGGCGCGAGCTCACCGCGAGCGATTACGCCGGCGCCATCCGCGTGCTGCATCAGGTCGGCCGGGTCGTCGGGCGCTTCTTCACCCGCTACGACGTGCTGCTCACGCCGACGATGTGCGAGCCGCCCTACAAGCTCGGCGTGCTGAGCATGAGCGGCAACGATCCGCAAACCTACCTGCAGGCGCTGCTCGGCACGATCGCGTTCACGTCGCTGTTCAACACCGCCGGCAATCCTGCGATGTCGGTTCCGCTGCACTGGTCGGCCAGCGGCCTGCCGGTCGGGGTGCAGTTTGCGGCGCCCTTCGGGGACGAGGCGACGCTGTTGCGTCTGGGCTCGCAGCTCGAGGCCGCCCGGCCGTGGGTGGACCGCCGCCCGCCGCGGCATTGAGGCGTTGACCTCGATTCACAAACCAACCGTACCCCGGCTCCCTTCCCGGGAGAGGTGACGGTATCCTCACCCGCGCTCCACCGGCACCACGCGACCGTTCTCGATCGCCAGCGCCAGCCGCCCGTGCTTGAGCGCCAGCGCTTTTTCTCCGAACAGCTCCCGCCGCCAGCCCTTGAGCGCGGCGACGTCGGCCTCGTCGTCGGCGGCGATCCGTTCGAGGTCCTCGACGGTGGCGATCACCTTGGCGGCGACCGCGTGGCGCTCCGCGGTCATGCGCAGCAGCACCTTGAGCAATTCGACAATTGCCGCGCCGTTGACCGCGGCGCGGCTGCGTTCGATCCGCGGCAGCGATTTTAAATCGCGCGCAAGCCCGCGCTCGACCGCTTGGAGAATGGCCTCGCCCCATTTCGACCGCTCGAACCCCCGCGGCAGGGAACGTAGCGCCGCGAGCTTTTCCATGCTGGTCGGCGCCTGCACGGCGATGTCGCCGAGCGCGTCGTCTTTCAGCACGCGCCCACGCGGCACGTCCCGGCTCTGCGCCTCGCGCTCGCGCCAGGCTGCGACCTCCATCAGGACCGCAAGCTCCTTCGGCTTGCGCGCCCGTGTCCTGACCCGCTGCCAGGCACGCTCCGGCTCGGCCCGATAGGTATCGGGTGAGGTCAGGATCTCCATCTCCTCGTTCACCCACTCGATGCGCCCACGCTTTGCGAGATCCGCCGACAGCGCGAGATAGATGTCGCGCAAATGGGTGACGTCGGAGATCGCGTAGGTGATCTGCGCCTTGCTGAGCGGCCGGCGCGACCAGTCGGTGAACCGGTGGGATTTGTCGAGATAGTCGCCGGTGATGCGCTGGACCAGCTGCTCGTACGAGATGGAATCGCCATGGCCGAGCACCATGGCGGCGATTTGGGTATCGAACACCGGATGCGGGATGAGGCCGGCCCGGTGCCAGACGATCTCGATATCCTGGCGTCCGGCATGGAAGACCTTCAGCACGCGCTCGTCCGCCATCAATGCGAAGAACGGCGCGAGATCGATGTCGGGCGCCAGCGCGTCGACGACCAAAGCCTCGTCCGGGCTCGCCATCTGCATCACGCACAGGATCGGGTAATAGGTGCTTTCGCGCAGAAACTCGGTGTCGATGGTCACGCACGGATGCTTCGCCAGCCGGGCGCAGGCTTGCGCAAGCGAATCGGTGGTGGTGATCGGCTCCATGCGTCTCGGTTTTTTAGCGGACGCCGGCCCCGGTGTCGCTGGTCAAAACATACCGGCAAGCGCCTCGCCGGCGCCTTGCAAACTGGGTCAACAGATTCGCCCGAGACTCTGGTATCATTTTACAATCCGCCCGGTAATGGTAGCCCGGATGAAGCTGCGCGAAGCCCGGCGCAATCCGGGAAGGGCGCCCCGGATTACGCGCCTGCCGAGCAGGCGCTCCATCCGGGCTACGGCTGTCCGCGCACGCGCGGCATGTGAATGAACTCCCACGGGCTCGGCATCTCCCCGACCGGCACCTCGATCACACTGGGTCGATCGCGCTGGGCAAGGCCGCGCCGCAGCGCCCCCCGCAGCGCCTCGGGCGAACGCACCCGCTCGGCTCTCGCCCCAAAACTCTCGGCGTAGCGCACGAAATCCGGGTTGGTGAGGTCGCTCGCGATGAGCCGGTTGCCGTAGCGCTCGGCCTGGATGCGGCGGACGTTGCCGAAGGCATCGTCGTTGAACACGATCGTCACCAGGGGAATGCGGTGATGCATGGCGCTCGCCAGCTCGTTCGCGCTGTAGAGGAAGCCGCCGTCGCCCGAGATCGCCACCACCGGCACGTCGCGCCGGGCGTCCTGGGCGCCGAGCGCGGTGGCAAATCCCCAGCCGAGGTTGTCCTGATATCCCGGAGAGAGGAACGTCCGCGGTTGGTAGACCGGGAGCAGGAGCCGCGCGGCGAAGCCGATCTGAGTCACCTCGTCGACGAAGATTCCGTCCTCGGGCAGCTCGGCGCGGATCGCCTGCAAATATGCGATCTGCGGTCCGAGCTTCTCGAGCCGCCTGCGCATCCGCGCCTGTCGCTCCTGCAGCTCGGCCTTGCGCGATCTGCGCCCGTGATTGTGCGCGGGCAGCGCGTCGATCAGGCGGCGCAGGATCGATTTTGCGCTGCCGATCAGCGCGACAGCCGGCGCGCGGAACCGGGCCGGCTCGTCCGGATCGGCGTCGATCCGGACGATCGTGAGACCGTCGTCGAGGCCCCATGCGGTCTGCGGATTGTGCAGCCTGGTGCCGACCGCGAGCACCGCATCGGCTTCGCCCCATAGCTCGTGTCCGAGCGGGAGCGTCACGCTCAGCGGATTACGGCTGTCGAGCACGCCGCGGCCGCGGCGATAGCCGAGCACCGGCGCCTGCAGCATGGCGGAGATCTCCGCGACCTCCTCGGCCGAATCCTGCGCGCCGCCCCCGCACAAGATCAGCACGCGCTTCGCCGCGCCGAGCCGCTTTGCCGCGTCGGCGATGGCGTCTTGGTCGAGCGGCGGTTCGGGCGCCGGCTGCGGGGGAACGAGCTTCACCTCGCCCGTACGGCCCCACACGTCGATGGCGCATTCGAGCGCCGCCGGACCCGGACGTCCGGTCCGCATCGCGCGCATCGCCTGGGCAACCAGCGCGGAAGCCTCCTCGGGGGCGCGGATGCGGGCGCAATGGCCGACGAGGCGGCCGATGATGCCGGCCTGGTCGCGGATCTCGTGGAGATGGCCGAAGCCGCGGCCGATGTCGGCATCGGGAATCTGCCCGATCAGCGCCAGCACCGGCGCGTTCATGGCATAGGCCATGAGCAGCGCCGCGCTCGAGTTGAGCAGCCCGGGGCCGGGCACCACAGCGTAGGCTTGGGGCTTGCCGGTGGCGAGCGCGGCGCCGAGCGCCATATAGGCGGCGCCTTGCTCATGGCGGGTGTGGACGGTCCGGATGGTTTCGGCGGCCTGGAACAGCGCATCGAACAGGGGATCGTTGTGCACGCCGGGAAGCGCATAGACCGTGTCGAGCCCGTGGGCGATGAGCGAAGCGACGGTCGCTTCGGCGGCGGTCATCCGTTGCATTCGCAAGCTCCGGCTCGCACGGGCGCAAGCCGGCGAGTCTGCAAATCCCCGCCGCGGTGTCGAGGGCCTGGGCTTTGCGAGCGGCAGTCTGCTCCCTCCCCCAGCCGAACTCGGGTGTTCCCGAGTTCGGCCATTGATAATGGGTCCAAATCGGAAACATCCGACGTGGACTTGGGGGAGGGATGGGGAGGGGGGGTGACGAGTTTCGCAGAGTAAGCGACCCCCCTCCCGGCGTCGCTCCGCGACGCCGACCTCCCCCACAAGGGGGGAGGTGTCTCGAGTAACCAGGAGGTTCTACGAACCATTTGCCGGCCCCCCTTGCCTTGACAAAAACCGGATCGCGTGTGCTTTTCCGCGAGCTTGCGCCGCATTGGGCGGAAGCATCTCCTCAAGGGAACGACATGCATCGCTACCGCACGCACACCTGCGGCGCGCTTCGCGAACGCGACATCGGCACGGCGGTGCGGCTCTCGGGCTGGGTTCACCGCATCCGCGACCACGGCGGCTTGCTGTTCATCGATCTGCGCGACCATTACGGGCTGACCCAATGCGTGGCCGATCCCGACAGCCCGGCGTTCGCGGCGGCGGAGCGGCTGCGCGCCGAATCGGTGGTGCGGATCGACGGCACGGTGCGCCCCCGAGCTGCCGACCGGCGCGGTCGAGATCTTCATCGCCGAGATCGAGGTGCTCTCGCCGGCCGCCGAGCTGCCGCTGCCGGTGTTCGGCGAGCCGGAATATCCCGAGGACATCAGGCTCAAGTACCGTTTTCTCGATCTGCGGCGCGACCATCTGCACGCCAACATCATGCGACGCATCGCCATCATCGACAGCCTGCGCGCGCGCATGAAAGCCCAGGGCTTTTCCGAGTTCCAGACGCCGATCCTGACCGCGTCCTCTCCCGAGGGCGCGCGCGATTTTCTCGTTCCCTCGCGGCTGCATCCGGGAAAATTCTACGCGCTGCCTCAGGCGCCGCAACAGTTCAAGCAATTGCTGATGGTCGCCGGCTTCGACCGCTATTTCCAGATCGCACCGTGCTTCCGCGACGAGGATCCGCGCGCCGACCGCCTGCCGGGCGAATTCTATCAGCTCGACGTCGAGATGAGCTTCGTCACCCAGGACGACGTGTTCGCCGCGATGGAGCCGGTGCTGCGCGGTATGTTCGAGGAATTTGCCGGCGATTGGCCGGTCACGAAGGAATTCCCGCGCATCTCCTACCGCGAGGCGATGCGAAAATACGGCACCGACAAGCCGGACTTGCGCAATCCGCTGGTCATCGCCGACGTGACGGAGGAATTCGCCGGCGCCGACGTGGAATTCAAGGCGTTCAAGAACAAGATCGTGCGCGCGATCCCCGCGCCGGGCGCGGCCGCGCAGCCGCGCTCGTTCTTCGACAAGCTCAACGAATGGGCGCGCAGCGAGCTTGCCGCGCCGGGGCTCGGCTACATCGTGTTCGAGGCCGACGGCGGCAAGGGGCCGATCGCGAAGTTCATTCCGGCCGACGTGCAGCAGAAGATCGCGGCAGCCGCTGGCGTCAAACCGGGCGATGCGGTTTTTTTCGCCGCCGGCCGGGAAGAGGAGGCGGCAAAGCTCGCCGGCGCCGCGCGCACGCGGATTGCCGAAGAGCTCGGGCTGATCGACGAAAAACAGTTTACGCTCGCCTGGATCGTCGATTTCCCAATGTATGAATGGAACGATCTCGACAAGAAGATCGACTTCTCCCACAACCCGTTCTCGATGCCGCAGGGCGGCCTCGAGGCGCTGGAAAGCCGCGACCCGCTCACGATCAACGCCTTCCAGTACGACGTCGTGTGCAACGGCTACGAGATCGCCTCGGGCGCGATCCGCAATCACGACCCGGAGATCATGCGCAAGGCGTTCGCGATTGCCGGCTATGACGATGCGGTGCTCGAGGCGCGCTTCGGCGGCCTCTACCGCGCGTTCCGCTACGGCGCGCCGCCCCACGGCGGCATGGCGGCCGGGCTCGACCGCATGGTGATGCTGCTGTGCCGCGAGCACAATCTGCGCGAGGTCGCGCTGTTCCCGATGACGCAGCGCGCCGAGGATCTGCTGATGGGCGCCCCCTCCGAGGTCTCGCCCAAGCAGCTCAAGGAGCTGCACATCCGTCTCGATCTGCCGCCGAAACCCGACGGTTAGTTAGCTCGAGCCGCGCCTCGACGGCTCGATCGACGTTCGAAAATCAGCTGCTGATGGCGACTCCAGCCCCGGGGGAGATGCCATGGCGACGCTGCTCGCAAACAATGCGGACGTGGTCGTCACCATGGACGGC
>VAZU01000075.1:0-1728 GCA_005884745.1 Alphaproteobacteria bacterium | reverse complement strand
GGAACTGCCGGCCACGGCCGATCGGATACTCGACCTGCGGGGCCACATCCTGCTTCCCGGAATGATCAACTGCCACCACCATCTGGATCAGGTCCTGACGCGGAATTTACCCGCGGGCCAAGACACCAACCTGTTCCCTTGGCTCAAGGCGCATTACCGCGTCTGGGCGCTTGCGCGCGAATCAAGCGGCGTTGCGTTGAACCTGAATACTGTCGCCGAAGTTGAAGGGTCCGTCGTCCGCCGACGAAATTGCCCGAGTGGCGCTATGGCGACACGCCTTCCACGGCATAAATGCGGAAATTCGCGTATTTGTCCCCCACCTTCTTGGCTTCCTTGTAAGCCGAAGAATTAAATGCGGCTTGTGCTTTTTCCATGCTCTCGAAGGCCATCACGGCAATGCGCGGTTTGGGTGGCTCACCGTACATGGCTGCGGTCTCGCCTCCGCGAACGAGGTATTTGCCGCCTCCATCCGTAACCGCTTTCGCGGCAATCGGCACGTACTGCTTTTCGTAAGGCTCCGGGTTCGTCACATCGATCTCCGCGACGACATATGCGATTGGTTTGGCCTGGGCGTGGAGCGCTTGAACGGCAGCAGCGCCGAGCGCAACTCCTGCCAGGATCGACAATGCGACGGTGTAGCGGGTTTTCATCGCCTCTTTCTCCTACTGACGTCTGACGACCGGCAGGAACTCAATAGGTCTGCGCCTGATCCGCGAGCGTCTCTGTTTGCGTCCGCCGGATCGGAGGACGACTTCGAGACCGACGGTTTGTCGGTTTTATCTCCCGGTCCAGCAGCAATCCGGATGCCTGGGATCGATTCTTCCGCCTGCGTTCAAGTCGCATCTGTAGAAACCGGGAGCGCAGGCGCGGGAAGGAGGGCCCGCGAGAGGCTGCCAGCAGCAGTCCGGATTGGCGGGATCAATCCTTCCGCCTCTGTTCAAGCTGCACTTGTAGTAATTCTTGCGGCACTCCCGGGCTTCAGCCGCGCTCCCCGCCACGGCGGTCACAACAGAAGCCAGAGCGGCCACGGCCCCGGCCATGCCGAGGATTCGTTTGGCGCTGGCGCCGGGACGATGGAGCGGGAATGAATTGGGTCGCATGGCGATGGCTCCTTGTCGCGACGCCTGCCGGTGCTTCGGCCGCTCTCGAAGCATCGTGCGCCTGCCGATGCTACTCTGGCGTCCGTCCGCCGATGGTGATGTGAATAATCGCGCATCAGGGTCCTTCCTGCAAGACCGCTGCTGATGTTCCGGGTTTCTGCCTCGGACAATCCTGCAGCAGATCGAATTCGCCTGACGACCAACATGGTTGCGGGGGTTGCCGCCTTCGCGTGGCGGCATGCACGCTCCAGCGGAGATCGCTCGTCGATTGAGCTTGCTCGGGGGCCTGGTGCGGATACGCTGGTCTATCCCGTGAGCTGATGCCCGCGCATCATCATTCGAGAGGGGCACCCGAATGCCGCAGCGACTTGCTCTTCCTTGCGTGACGGCAATCGCCATGGCATCGAGTCTCGGCTTTGCGCAGTCGCCGTCGCCGAACGGTGTCAGAACACTCGATCCTCCCGGGGCCATCAGGACGGAGGGTACCTGGAGCCTCGGCACTAGAGCCGGTGACTTCATCTTTGTCGCGGGCATGCAGGGCATCGATCCGGCTACCAACAAGTTGGTGCAGGACCCCCAGGCCCGCGTTCGTCAGGCATTCCTCAATATCGGGTTGATTGCTCGATCG
>VAZU01000074.1:18029-20571 GCA_005884745.1 Alphaproteobacteria bacterium | reverse complement strand
AATCGTTCGCCGCATATCGACAAGAAGAGCCGGGAACAGTTCGAAATGCGCACGCACAAACGGCTGCTCGACATCGTCGATCCGACCCCGCAGACCGTGGACGCGCTGATGAAGCTCGACCTTGCGGCCGGCGTCGACGTCGAGATCAAGCTCTGAGCCGTTCGGGAAACGTGAGCCGAGGAAGAAATCGATGCGCTCCGGGGTGATCGCACAGAAGGTGGGAATGACCAGGGTCTTCACCGGGACCGGCGAGCACGTGCCGGTCACGGTGCTCAAGCTCGCGAATTGCCAGGTCGTCGCCCACCGCACCAAGGAGAAGGGCGGATATGTGGCGCTTCAGCTCGGATCCGGTGGCCGCAAGGTCAAGAACGTGAGCAAGGCCGAGCGCGGGCATTTCGCCGTCGCCAAGGTCGAGCCCAAGCGCAAGCTCGCCGAATTCCGCGTCAGCGAGGACGGCCTGATCCCGGTCGGCGCCGAGATCACCGCCGATCATTTCGTCGTCGGCCAATTTGTGGATGTGACCGGCACTTCCATCGGCAAGGGATTCGCCGGCCCGATGAAGCGCTGGAATTTCGCCGGCCTGCGCGCCTCGCACGGCGTTTCGGCCTCGCATCGCTCGCACGGTTCGACCGGCGGCCGGCAGGATCCGGGCAAGACCTTCAAGAACAAGAAGATGGCGGGTCATCTCGGCGTCGAGCGGGTCACCACGCTCAATCTCAAGGTCGTCCAGACCGATGTCGAGCGCGGTCTCATCCTGGTCGAGGGCGCAGTTCCCGGCGCGAAGGGCGGCTGGATCATGGTGCGCGACGCGGTCAAGAAGAACCTGCCGAAGGAAGCGCCGCAGCCGGGCGCATTTCGTCCGGCAGCGGCGGAAGCCGCAGCCGCGGCGGCGCCGACCCCGGCTGGCCCGGCTGCCGGCGAGGGGGCGTGAGATGGAACTCAAGGTAACCACGCTCGAGGGCAAGTCGGCGGGCTCGGTCGAGCTCAAGGACGCGATCTTCGGGCTCGAACCGCGCCCCGACCTCCTGCAGCGCTGCGTCAAATGGCAGCTCGCCAAGCGTCAGGCCGGCACGCACAAAGTGAAAAATCGCTCGGAGATCCATCGCACCGGCAAGAAGCTGTATCGCCAGAAGGGCACCGGCAATGCGCGTCACGGCTCGGCGCGCGTCAATATCTTCCGCGGCGGCGGACGCGCGTTCGGTCCGCTCGTGCGCAGCCACGCCATCGACCTGCCGAAGAAAGTCCGGGCGCTGGCGCTCAAGCATGCGCTCTCGGCAAAAGCCAGGGACGGCGACATCGTCGTGCTCGAGAACGCCAGCCTCGAAGCCGCCAAGACCAAGGCGCTGCAGACCCGGTTCGGCAAGCTCGGGTTATCGAGCGCGCTCATCATCGACGGCGTCGAGCTCGACGACAATTTTTGCCGCGCCGCGCGCAACATTCCCAATATCGACGTGCTTCCCGTTCAGGGCATCAACGTCTACGACATCCTGCGGCGCACCAAGCTGGTGCTGACCAAAGCCGCGCTCGAGGCGCTGGAGGCGCGCTTCCCATGAGCCCGGTGGATCCCCGCCATTACGACGTCATCATCGCCCCGGTGATCACCGAGAAGGCGACGCTCGCCTCCGAGCGCAATCAGGTGATCTTCAAGGTGGCGATGAGCGCGACCAAGCCGCAGATCAAGGAGGCGGTCGAGAAGCTGTTCGACGTCAAGGTGACGAGCGTCAATACCCTGGTGCGCAAGGGCAAGTTCAAGAGCTCGCGCGGCCACGCGGGGTTTCAATCCGACGTCAAGAAAGCGATCGTGACTCTCGCCGAGGGTCACAGGATCGACGTGACGACGGGGCTTTGAGCGGAGGGCGCGGCGACATGGCACTCAAGACCTACAAGCCGGTCACCCCGGGCCGCCGCCAGCTGGTTCTGGTCGACCGCTGCGGCCTCCATCGAGGCAAGCCGGTCAAGGTGCTGACCGGCGGGCGCAACAACAACGGGCGGACCACCGTGCGTTTTCGCGGCGGCGGTCACAAGCAGGCTTACCGCCGGATCGATTTCAAGCGGCGCAAATTCGACGTGACCGGCCGCGTCGAGCGCATCGAGTACGATCCGAACCGGACCGGGTTCATCGCGCTGGTGCGCTACGAGGACGGGGAAGCGGCCTATATCCTGGCGCCGCAACGGCTGGCGCAGGGCGATACCGTCGTCGCCGGCGAGCACGTCGACGTGAAGCCGGGCAACGCCATGCCGATCGGCAACATGCCGATGGGCACCATCGTGCACAACATCGAGTTCAAGATCGGCAAGGGCGGGCAGCTGGCGCGCTCGGCGGGCGCCTATGCGCAGATCGTCGGTCGCGACCAGGATTACGCGATCCTGCGGCTCAATTCCGGCGAGCAACGGCTGGTGCACGGCCGCTGCATGGCCAGCGTCGGCGCGGTCTCCAACCCCGACCACATGAACATCAGCATCGGCAAGGCGGGGCGGACGCGCTGGCTCGGCCGGCGGCCGCACAACCGCGGCGTCTCCATGAACCCGATCGATCATCCCC
>VAZU01000074.1:9151-17990 GCA_005884745.1 Alphaproteobacteria bacterium | reverse complement strand
CGTGGGGTTTTCCGACCAAGGGCAAGAAGACCCGGCGGAACAAGTCGACCACCAAGTTCATCATTTCGAGCCGCCACGCGCGGAAGAAGAAGAAATAGAGGACGAGCCATGGCGCGTTCGGTTTGGAAAGGTCCCTTCGTGGACGGGTACCTGCTCAAGAAGGCGGAGGCGGCGCGCTCGTCCGGCCGTCACGAGATCATCAAGATGTGGAGCCGGCGTTCGACCATACTGCCGCAATTCGTCGGCCTGACGTTCGGGGTCTACAACGGACAGAAACACATTCCGGTGCTGGTCACCGAAGAGATGGTCGGCCACAAGTTCGGCGAGTTCGCGCCGACGCGGACGTTTTACGGCCACTCGGCCGACCGCAAGGCAAAGCGCGTCTGAGGCGAGGGATTTAGCCATGAGCAAGCGCGCGCGCGGACGCAGCCTCGGCGAGAGCGAGGCCAAGGCGGTGGCCCGGATGCTGCGGATCTCGCCGCAGAAGCTTAATCTGGTTGCGACGCTGATCCGCGGCAAGAAGGTGGCTGCGGCGCTCGCCGATCTCGAGTTCTCGCGCAAGCGCATCGCGCGGGACGTGCGCAAATGTCTGGAATCGGCCATCGCCAATGCGGAGAACAACCACGATCTCGACGTCGACGATCTCGTCGTCGCCGAGGCGCATGTCGGCAAGGCCCTGGTGTTGAAGCGCTTCACGCCGCGCGGCCGCGGCCGGATGGGCAGAATTTTCAAACCGTTCGCGAACCTGACCATCGTGGTCCGCGAAGTCGAAGCCAAGGCCGAGGCATAGCTGGAGAAGACCAATGGGCCAGAAGGTAAATCCGATCGGGCTGCGTCTCGGCATCAACCGAACGTGGGATTCGCGCTGGTACGCCGGCAAGGGCGGCTACAGCGTGCTGCTGCACGAGGACATGAAGATCCGCGCCGAGCTGATGAAGCAGCTCAAGCAGGCCGCGGTGTCGAAGATCGTGATCGAGCGTCCGCACAAGAAGGCCCGGGTGACGATCCATTCGGCGCGTCCGGGCGTGGTGATCGGTAAGAAGGGTGCCGACATCGAAAAGCTGCGCCGGCGCGTGGCGGAGCTCACCGATTCCGACGTGGTCATCAATATCGTCGAGATCCGCAAGCCGAGCTCGACGCGCAGCTGGTGGCGGAATCGATCGCGCAGCAGCTGGAACGCAGGGTCGCGTTCCGCCGGGCGATGAAACGCGCGGTGCAGTCGGCCATGCGCCTGGGCGCCGAGGGCATCCGCATCAACTGCTCGGGCCGACTCGGCGGCGCCGAGATCGCGCGGATGGAATGGTACCGCGAGGGCCGGGTGCCGCTGCACACGCTCCGCGCCGATGTCGATTACGGCATCGCCACCGCGTTCACGACCTACGGCACCTGCGGCGTCAAGGTGTGGATCTTCAAGGGCGAGATCATGGAGCACGACCCGATGGCGCAGGACAAACGGCTGGCCGAAAGCGAAGCGGGCCGGCCCCGGCGCGACGCGGCGTGACGGTTGCTTCGAGCGAACGGAACGAAGATCATGCTGCAACCGGTCCGGACCAAATTCCGCAAGGCGCACAAGGGACGCATTCACGGCAAGGCGTCCTCGGCGACCGCGCTCAACTTCGCGATGACGCGGCACATGAAGCGCGCCGGCCGGGTGTGGATCCGGGTGTTTCCCGACGTGCCGGTGTCGAAGAAGCCGATCGAGGTGCGAATGGGCAAGGGCAAGGGCACGCCGGAGCTGTGGGTGTGCCGCGTCAAGCCCGGCCGCATCATGTTCGAGATCGACGGCGTGCCGGTGGAAGTCGCGCGGGAAGCCTTGGCGCTCGCGGCCGCGAAGCTCTCGGTCAAGACGCGATTCGTCGAGCGCATCGCCGAATAGGGGAAGGCTCAGGATGAAGGCCGCCGACGTGAGATCGATGACGCTGGACCAGCTCAACGACGAGCTGCTCAAGCTGAAGAAGGAGCGGTTCAACCTGCGATTCCAGCGGGCGACCGGTCAGCTCGAGAACACGGCGCGGGTGCGGCAGGTGCGGCGCGACATCGCCCGGATCCAGACCATCGCGCGGCAGAAGCAGGCCGTTCAACCCAGGGCGAAATGAGGAGAGTGGAATGCCGAAACGCATGCTGCAGGGCACGGTGGTGAGCGACAAGCAGGACAAGACGGTGATCGTCCGGGTCGAGCGCCGCTTCACCCATCCGCTCCTCAAGAAGACGGTACGGCGCACCAAGAACTATCACGCCCACGACGAGAGCAACGAATTCTCGGTCGGCGACATCGTATGGATCGAGGAGCACCGGCCGATCTCCAGGCTGAAGCGCTGGGCCGTGGCCCGGGGCGAGAAACGGGCGAAATGAAGCGCCGCGCGCGCAGGAAGAGAGAACGAGGCGCATCATGATTCAGATGCAGACCAACCTCGACGTCGCCGACAATTCCGGCGCGCGGCGCGTCATGTGCATCAAGGTGCTGGGCGGCTCCAAGCGCAAATACGCGACGGTGGGCGACGTCATCGTCGTCTCGGTCAAGGAGGCGATCCCGCGCGGGCGCGTCAAGAAGGGCGAAGTGATGAAGGCGGTCGTGGTCCGGGTCTCGAAGGATATCCGCCGCCCCGACGGCTCCGTCATCCGCTTCGACCGCAACGCCGCGGTGCTGATCAACGCCCAAGCCGAGCCGGTCGGCACCCGCATCTTCGGTCCCGTGCCGCGCGAATTGCGCGCCAAGAACCACATGAAGATCATCTCGCTCGCCCCCGAGGTGCTGTGATGGCGGCCAAGATCCGCAAGGGCGACAAGGTCGTCGTGCTCACCGGGCGCGACAAGGGCCGCACCGGCGAGGTGATCCAGATCTTGCGCGAGCGGGATCGCGCGCTGGTGCGCGGCGTGCACATCGTCAAGCGCCACCAGCGTCAGTCGCCGACCCAGGACGGCGGCATCATCTCCAAGGAGGCATCGGTCCACCTGTCGAATCTGGCGCTGGCCGATCCGAGGGACGGCAAGCCGACCCGGGTCGGATTCAAGATCATGGCCGACGGCAGGAAGGTGCGCGTCGCCAAGCGTTCGGGAGTCGAGATCGATGGCTGAAGTGGCTTACATGCCGCGCATGCGGGCGCTCTACGACGAAGTCGTGAAGGGCAAGCTCGTCGAGCAGTTCGGCTACGAGAATCCGTTGCAGGTGCCCAGACTCGACAAGGTGGTGATCAACATGGGCATCGGCGAGGGCGTCGCCGACCGCAAGAAGGTCGAGTCGGCTGCCGCCGATCTCACGCTGATCGCCGCGCAGAAGGCGGTGATCACCAAGGCGCGCAAGTCGATCGCCACCTTCAAGGTGCGCGAGGGACAGGCGATCGGCTGCAAGGTGACGCTGCGCAAGGCCAGGATGTACGATTTCGTCGACCGGCTGGTGAACATCGCGCTGCCGCGGGTCCGCGATTTCCGCGGGCTCAATGTGAAGAGCTTCGACGGCCGCGGCAATTACACCATCGGCATCAAGGAGCACATCATCTTCCCCGAGATCGACTACGACAAGACCGCGGAGATTTGGGGCATGGACGTGGTCGTGTGCACGACCGCCGCGACCGACGACGAGGCGCGCGCGCTGCTCGCCGCATTCAATTTCCCGTTCCGGCAGTGAGGAAGTTTTCCTCAGACGCGGAAGGCCAGGAGACCTAGATGGCGAAGAAGAGCTCGATCGAAAAGAACAACCGGCGGCGCAAGCTGGCGAAGAAATTCTCCGGCCGGCGATCCCGGCTCAAGGCGATCGCGCGCGACAAGGCGCTGCCGACCGAGGAGCGGTTCGCGGCGGCGCTCAAGCTGGCGCAATTGCCGCGCAACTCCTCGAGCACGCGCATTCGCAACCGCTGCGAGATCACCGGGCGCCCGCGCGGCTTCTATCGCAAGCTCAGGATGAGCCGCATCGCCTTGCGGGAGCTCGGCGCCAGGGGCGTCATCCCCGGTCTCGTCAAATCGAGCTGGTGAGGAGGAGCGCACGATGGCTCTGAACGATCCGCTCGGCGACCTGATCGCCCGCATTCGCAACGCGCAGATGCGCAACAAATCCAAAGTGTCGACCCCCGGATCGACGCTGCGGGCGCGCGTGCTCGACGTGCTCAAGAGCGAAGGCTACATCCGCGGCTATTCCACGGTGGAATACGGCAACGGCCGCACCGAATTCGAGGTCGAGCTGAAATATTTCGACGGCGAGCCGGTGATCCGCGAGATTGCCAGGGTGTCGAAGCCGGGACGGCGGGTCTATGCCTCGGTCAAGACCCTGCCGCGCATCAACAACGGGCTCGGCGTGTCGATCCTGTCGACGCCCAAGGGCGTCATGGCCGACCACGACGCGCGCGATCAGAACGTCGGCGGCGAGATCCTGTGCACGGTGTTCTGAGCGGGAAAGAGCAGGAAGAGAGAGAGACCATGTCTCGCATCGGTAGGAAGGCGGTGGCGGTGCCGCAAGGCGTGAGCGCCAGCGTCGAGGGCCAGAAGGTCAAGGTCAAGGGGCCGAAGGGCGCGCTCGAAGTCGTGCTCCACGACGACATCACGCCGCGAATGGAGGCCGACAGCATCATCGTGGCGCCGCGCGCGGAGACCAAGCGTGCGCGCGCCATGTGGGGGCTGTCGCGCTCGCTGGTCAACAATCTGGTCACCGGCGTCACCAAGGGCTTCGAGAAGCGATTGGAGATCAGCGGCGTGGGCTACCGGGCGGCGGTTCAGGGCAAGAACCTGCATCTCTCGCTCGGGTTCAGCCACGACGTCACCTATCCGATCCCCGACGGCATCGCGATCGCGACGCCGCGGCCGGTCGAGGTCGTGGTATCCGGGATCGACCGCCAGAAAGTCGGACAGGTCGCCGCCGAGATCCGCGCGTTCCGGCCGCCCGAGCCGTACAAGGGCAAGGGCGTCAAGTACGCGGGCGAGTACATCTTCCGCAAGGAAGGCAAGAAGAAATGATCGGGAGCCGCTGATGGCGCAGGATCGCAAGGCGGTCGCGCGGCGCGAAGCCAGCGTGCGCCGCGCCGTCAAATCCGCGGCGGGTTCGAGGGTGCGACTTTGCGTCCACCGCTCGTCGAAGCACATCTATGCGCAAGTCATCGACGACGGCAAGGGCGAGACGCTCGCCGCCGCCTCCTCGCTGGAAAAGCCGATGCGCGAGGAACTCAAGACCGGCGCCGATATCGCGGCCGCCAAGGCGGTAGGCAAGCTTCTTGCCGAGCGCGCGCTCGCCAAGGGCGTCAAGCAAGTCGTGTTCGACCGCGGCCGCTACTTGTTTCACGGCCGCGTCAAGGCGTTGGCCGACGCCGCCCGCGAAGGCGGATTGAGCTTCTAGAATTGAAATTGCGGGCAAAGGACCCGAACCAGGATGGAACATAAGCATGGCACGTGAACGCGAGCGGGAAGAGCGCGACAGCGAGTTCGTCGACAAGCTCGTGCACATCAACCGCGTGGCCAAGGTGGTCAAGGGCGGCCGGCGCTTCGGATTTGCGGCGCTCGTGGTCGTCGGCGACCAGAAGGGCCGCGTCGGCTACGGCCACGGCAAGGCTCGCGAGGTGCCGGAGGCGATCCGCAAGGCCACCGACGCGGCCAAGCGCCGCCTCACGCGGGTGCCGCTGCGCGAGGGCCGGACCCTGCATCACGACGTGCTCGGGCGCCACGGCGCAGGCAAGGTGTTGCTGCGCGCGGCGCCGCCCGGGACCGGCATCATCGCCGGGGGCCCGATGCGCGCCGTGTTCGAGACGCTCGGGATGCAGGACGTGGTGGCGAAATCGATCGGATCTTCCAATCCGTACAACATGGTGCGCGCGACGTTCGATGCGCTGAAAAGGCAGGACAGCCCGCGCTCGGTCGCGGCCCGCCGCAATCTGAAGGTCTCCACCCTGCAGGCGCGCCGCCGCGAGGGCGAGACCGAGGCGGCGGCGGACTAAGAGAAGCGCGGAAAGCGCGGGGAGCACGACATGGCCGGTGCAAAGAAAATCAAGGTACGGCAGATCGCGAGCGCGGCCCGCCGCAAGCACGACCAGCACGAGACCCTGATCGGGCTCGGGCTCAACCGGATCGACCGGGTGGCGGAGTTGCCCGATACGCCGGCGACCCGCGGCATGATCGCCAAGGTGCGGCATCTCGTGCGCGTGGTGGAAGGAGCGGATCGATGAAGTTGAGCGAGCTGCGCGACCGTCCGGGCGCGCGCAAGGCCGGGCGCCGCATCGGCCGCGGCATCGGCTCCGGCAAGGGCAAGACCGGCGGGCGCGGCGTCAAGGGCCAGAAGGCCCGCTCCGGCGTCGCCATCAAGGGCTTCGAAGGCGGGCAAATGCCGCTGCACCGCCGGCTGCCCAAGCGCGGCTTCAACAACATTTTCCGCAAGCGCTTCAACGAGGTCAGCCTCGGCCGCGTGCAGCAGGCGATCGATGCCGGCCGTCTCGATCCCGCCGTCCAGGTCGACGTCGAGGCGCTGGTGAAGGCGGGCGTGCTGCGCCGGGCGAGAGACGGCGTGCGCCTTCTCGGCGGCGGCGAGCTCAGCGCCAAACTTGCCTTCGCGGTTGCCGGAGCTTCGAAATCCGCCGTCGCTGCCGTCGAAAAGGCCGGCGGCTCGGTCGCGGTGCTGGCGCCGAAACCGCAGGCGGGCGAAACGGCCGCCTGAGCCCTATATAGACCCGGGGTGCGAACGGGCGCGGCGGAAAGGAAAGCGGACGCATGGTCTCTGCAGCGGAACAATTGGCGGCCAATCTGAATTTTTCGGCGCTCGCCAAGGCCGAGGAACTCAAAAAACGCATCTGGTTCACGCTCGGCGCGCTGCTCGTCTATCGCTTGGGAACCTACATTCCGCTGCCGGGCATCGACCCATCCGCCTGGGATCAGATCTTCCGCAACCAGGCCGGCGGCATTCTCGGCATGTTCAACATGTTCTCGGGCGGCGGCATCCACCGGATGGCGATCTTCGCCCTCAACATCATGCCGTACATTTCGGCCTCCATCATCATCCAGCTGATGACGACGGTGTCCTCGACGCTCGAACAGCTCAAGAAAGAGGGCGAGCAGGGCCGAAAAGTCATCAATCAATATACCCGGTATCTCACCGTCGCGCTCGCCGCGTTCCAGGCCTACGGCATCGCGCTGGGGCTCGAGGGGGCGGGCAGCGTCGTCGCCGATCCCGGCTGGTTCTTCCGCATCTCGACGGTGATCACGCTGGCCGGCGGGACCATGTTCCTGATGTGGCTCGGCGAGCAGATCACGTCGCGCGGCATCGGCAACGGCATTTCGCTGATCATCCTCTCCGGGATCGTGGCGCAGCTGCCCTCGGCCATCGCCGGCACCCTCGAGCTCGGACGCCAGGGCGCGCTGTCGACCGGCGTGATCCTCGCCGTGATCGTGATGGCGGTGGCGGTGATCGCCTTCATCGTGTTCATGGAGCGCGCGCAGCGCCGGCTGTTGATCCAGTACCCGAAGCGCCAAGTCGGCAACCAGATGTTCGAGGGCCAGTCCTCGCACCTGCCACTCAAACTCAACACGTCCGGGGTGATCCCGCCGATCTTCGCGTCGTCGCTGCTGCTGCTGCCGACCACGGTCGCCAATTTCAACACCGGAAAAGGACCGGAATGGCTGAGCATCATCACCACCGAGCTGGGTCACGGCCGGCCGGCGTTCATGGCGCTCTATATCGCGCTGATCGTGTTCTTCGCGTTCTTCTACACCGCGGTCGTGTTCAATCCGACCGACACCGCGGAAAACCTCAAGAAGCACGGCGGCTTCATTCCGGGGATCCGGCCGGGCGAGCGGACGGCCGAGTACATCGACTACGTGCTCACCCGGATTACCGTGGTGGGCGCCGCATATCTGGCGCTGGTGTGTTGGATTCCGGAGATGCTGATCACGTATCTCGCGGTTCCGTTCTATTTCGGCGGCACCTCGCTCTTGATCGTGGTCAGCGTCACGATGGATACGGTCGCGCAAATCCAGGGCTATCTGCTCGCCCATCAATACGAAGGCTTGATCAAGCGCTCCAAGCTCCGAGGCCGTCGCCGATGAGGCTGATCCTGCTCGGGCCCCCCGGCGCCGGGAAAGGTACCCAGGCGCAGCGCCTGGTGGACAAGCACGGGATCGTGCAGCTCTCGACCGGCGACATGCTGCGTGCCGCGGTCGGCGCCGGCACTCCCGTCGGGCTCAAGGCCAGGGACATCATGGCCCGCGGGGACTTGGTGCCGGACGAGGTGGTGGTCGGCATCGTTTCCGACCGGATCGACCAGCCGGACGCCAGGAACGGCTTCATCCTCGACGGGTTCCCGCGCACGGTTCCCCAAGCCGAGGCGCTCGATCGCATGCTGGCGGCCAAGGGACCGGCGCTCGATGGCGTGATCGAGATCAGGATGGACGAAAAGGCTCTGCTCGACCGAATCGCGACCCGGATCGCGCAGATGGAGGCACGCGGCGAGAAGGTGCGCCCGGACGACAATCCGGAGGCGCTGAAGACGCGCCTTCACGCCTACCGCGTGCAAACGGCGCCTCTACTCGACTATTACGGGAAAAAAGGCCTGCTCCGGAGCGTCGACGGCATGGCTTCGATCGACGCGGTCGCCCAGGCGATCGACCGGGCCTTGGGGGTGAAAATGCCGGCGGGCGGAGGTTGACGAAAGCACGGGAAATCCAGTATTTACCCGCATCCGTTTGGCAAGAGCTCAACCGGCGACGCCGCCTCCCCGGAAGGAGGGGGCAGCGTCGGCATGGCGTCATGTCATTTGCCTCGAACAGAGCCGGCAGCACCCGGCGACAGGAGCGAAGATCGTGGCCCGAATCGCCGGCGTGAATATTCCCACCAACAAGCGCGTGGTGATCGCGCTCCAGTACATCCATGGCA
>VAZU01000074.1:0-9065 GCA_005884745.1 Alphaproteobacteria bacterium | reverse complement strand
GGAAGTGCTGCAGATCCGTGAAGTGATCGACCGGGACTTTATCGTCGAGGGCGACCTGCGGCGAGAGGTCGCGATGAATATCAAACGGCTGATGGATCTCGGCTGCTACCGGGGCCTGCGGCACCGCCGCGGCCTCCCGGTGCGCGGGCAGCGCACCCACACCAACGCCCGCACCCGCAAGGGCCCGGCAAAGCCGATCGCGGGCAAGAAGAAGTAGCATAGAGACAAGTCGGCGCAGAAGAGGTCGGCGCCGCGGGCTGTCGCGGCCGAGCCGCGAAAGGATCGAAGCACGATGGGCAAGGAAGCCACTACCCGCGTTCGGCGGCGTGAGCGCAAGAACATCGCCTCGGGCGTCGCGCACGTGAATGCGTCGTTCAACAACACGATGATCACCATCACCGACGCCCAGGGCAATACGATCGCCTGGTCCTCGGCGGGGACCAAGGGGTTCAAGGGCTCGCGCAAGTCGACGCCGTTCGCGGCCCAGGTCGCGGCCGAGGATGCCGCCCAGAAGGCGATGGAACACGGCATGCGCACCCTCGAGGTCGAGGTGGCGGGATCGGCCCTGCGGGCATTGCAGGCCGCGGGGTTCACCATTACCTCCATCCGCGACGTCACCCCGATCCCCCATAACGGCTGCCGGCCGCGCAAGCGCCGGCGGGTGTGAATTTTTTCTCCGGCGGACGCCTCAAGCGATCCGCCGCCGCCGCAAGATACCCACGGGGCGGAGTGGGGTACGCGGCTGAACGAACCGCGCCGCTCAACGCGATGGTGAAAACGTGATTCAGAAGAACTGGCAGGAACTGATCAGGCCCGAAAAGCTCCATATCAGCCTCGGGACCGATCCCAAACGCTCGGCTACGGTGGTGGCCGAGCCGCTCGAGCGCGGCTTCGGGCTGACGCTCGGCAACGCGCTGCGACGCATCCTGTTGTCCTCGCTGCAGGGGGCCGCGGTGCAGTCGGTGCATATCGACGGCGTGCTGCACGAATTCTCGTCGATCCCCGGCGTGCGCGAGGACGTGACCGACATCGTGCTCAACATCAAGGACATCGCCATCAAGATGCAGGGCGACGGTCCCAAGCGCATGGTGGTGAAGAAACAGGGACCCGGCCAGGTCACGGCCGGCGACATCCAGACGGTCGGCGACATCGGCATCCTCAATCCGGATCTGGTGCTGTGCACGCTCGACGACGGCGCCGAGATCCGCATGGAATTCACGGTGAACACCGGCAAGGGCTATGTGGCCTCCGAACGCAACCGGCCCGAGGACGCGCCGATCGGTCTCATTCCGATCGACAGCCTGTATTCGCCGGTCCGCAAGGTCTCCTACAAGGTCGAGAACACCCGCGAGGGTCAGATCCTCGACTACGACAAGCTGACGCTCTCGATGGAGACCAACGGCTCGATCAGCCCGGAAGACGCGCTCGCCTATGCGGCGCGCATCCTGCAGGACCAGCTCAACGTGTTCGTCAATTTCGAGGAGCCCAAGCGCGAGACGGCGGCGGAAGCCATTCCGGACCTCGCGTTCAACCCGGCGTTCCTCAAGAAGGTCGACGAGCTCGAGCTCTCGGTGCGCTCCGCCAATTGTCTCAAGAACGACAACATCGTCTACATCGGCGATCTGGTGCAGAAGACCGAGGCCGAGATGCTGCGCACGCCCAATTTCGGCCGCAAGTCGCTCAACGAGATCAAGGAAGTGCTGGCGCAGATGGGCCTGCATCTCGGGATGGAGGTTCCGGGCTGGCCGCCGGAGAACATCGACGAGCTCGCCAAGCGCTTCGAGGATCATTACTGATGCGCCACGGCAAGGTCTACCGCAAGCTCAACCGCACGGCCGAGCATCGCCGCGCCATGTTCGCCAACATGGCGGCCGCGCTGATCAAGCACGAGCAGATCATCACCACGCTGCCGAAGGCCAAGGATCTGCGGCCCATCGTCGAGAAGCTGATCACGCTCGGCAAGCGCGGCGGCCTGCATGCGCGCCGGCAGGCGATCGCGGAATTGCGCGACGTCGCCATGGTCAAGAAGCTGTTCGAAGTGCTCGGCCCCCGCTACAAGGAGCGCGATGGCGGCTACACCCGCGTGCTCAAAGCCGGGTTCCGCTACGGCGATTCCGCCGCGCGCGCGGTGATCGAGTTCGTCGATCGCGACGAGAC
This sequence comes from Alphaproteobacteria bacterium, assembly GCA_005884745.1. GTDB lineage: Bacteria > Pseudomonadota > Alphaproteobacteria > Rhizobiales > Xanthobacteraceae > AP-16. Next base: position 6,908 of record VAZU01000074.1, on the reverse strand, counting down.
CGCCAAGGGCGCGGATTCCGGCCCGGTCGGCGCGAGGACCGCCGAGGCCGAGGCTTCGCCTGCTTGAACTCGGAGCGACGATCACCCCGCATTGTCATCGCCCGGCTTGTCCGGGCGACCCAGTAGCCTCCGAATTATCGATCTTGCTCCGAAATCACGGCGGATACTGGATCGCCCGCCTGCGCGGGCGAAGACACGTCCAGTGCCGGCCCCGTCCCTAATCCGCGTGTGCCTTGGCCCATTCCGCGACTTCGCGGTGGGTCGTAAACCACACGCCGGCGCGCGCCTGGGCATGGCGGATCACCTCCTCGACGATGAATATCCGCGAGCGGTAGCCGATGATGTGCGGATGCATGGTGAGCTGGAAGATGCCGCCCTGCTCGTAGGCCGCGTCGAACTCGCGCCGGAAAATATCGAGCACGTCCGTGGGCGGCGTATAGGGGCGGAGCGACTGGAAGCGGTGCATCATGAAATAGACCGCGTCGTCGCGCACCCATTCGACCGGCAGCTCGACGATGCCGGTGGGTGAGCCGTCGAGCAGGAGCTCGTAGCAATCCTCGTCCGCCATCAGCGAGGAATCGTAGGCGAGCCCCATCTCCTGCTCGATCGCCAGCGTCGAAGGGCTGAAGTCCCAGGAAGCGGTGCGCACGCCGACCGGCCTGACCCCGGTGATCTTCTCCAGCGTGTCGGCGGAGCGCAGCATCAGGTCGCGCTCGGCCTCGTAGGGCAGGGTGGAATTGAGCTCGTGGATCCAGCCGTGGATGCCGATCTCGTGGCCCTCGGCGATGACCCGGCGCTGCTCCTCGGAATGCAGCAAGGCGACGACGGCCGGAACGTAGAAGGTGGCGCGGACGCCGTAGCGTTCGAGCAGCGCGAGGATGCGCGGCACGCACACGCGCGCGCCGTACTCGCCCCAGCACAGCCGCCCGATCGACTTGCCGCCGTCGCGCAGCTCGTTGGTCTCGTGATCGGAATCGAAGGAGAGCGCGACCGCGCAGCGCGCCCCGTCCTTCCAGGATTTCGGCCGATAGGCGCGCCCGGCACGGACGTGGCCGACCAATTTGCGCCAATGTTCCTCCGGCCATTGCCACGGTTCGAGCTTGGATATCTGCTCCGTCATGGTTCGCTCCGTTTCAGGCGATGGGAGAGCCGGTCACCGGCAGCACCTGGCCGGTGATCCAGGAGGCGTAGTCCGAAGCCAGGAACATCACCGCATGGGCGATGTCCTCGGGCGTCCCCATCCGCCGCATGGCGATGCGGTCGAGCAGTTGCGCCTGGAACGCCGCATCGTAGCCCGCCCATTGGCGTTCGTAATCCGGGCTCGTGCGCATGAAGCCCGGAGCGACGGAATTGACCGTCACCCCGAACGGCCCCAGCTCCTGGGCGAGCTGCCTGACCAGGCCGAGCTGGCCGTGCTTGGCGGCGGCGTAGCTCTGGATGCCGGTGAGGCTCGTCGCCAGCGCCGCCCGGCTCGAGATGGTGACGATGCGGCCGTAGCCGGCGCGTTTCATGCCGGGCGCGACCGCCTTGGCGAACAGGAACGCGCCGGTGAGGTTGGCATCGACGATTTCTCGCCAATCCTCGAGCGACACGTCCTCGACCGGCGTTGCCGATTGGCCGCGCACGCCGCCGGCCACATAGGCGAGAATGTCGATGGCGCCATCGCGTGCCGCCGACGCCACCAGCCGCTCGATCGAGCCGGCGTCGGTGACGTCGACATGCGCCGCATGCACCTGTCCGCCGCCGGGACGCGCGCCGGCGAGCGGCTCGATTTCCTGCGTCAGCAGATCGCCGGCCCAGACCTGCGCCCCGCGCTCGGCAAAGGCTTGCGTGATGGCGCGACCGATGCCGCGGGCGGCGCCGGCCACGATCACCCGCCGGTTCGGGAACGCGATATGCACGGCTTGATCTACCGCAGCGCTTCGTGGGCGGTCTCGCGCAGGCTGAAGATGACCGCGGTCGAGACGATGGCGGCCGCGATGAGATAATAGGTCGGCGCGATCGGCGAGCCGGTCGTTTCGATCAGCCAGGTGGCGATGTAGGGCGCGAAGCCGCCGAAGATCGCGACCGCGAGGCTGTAGCCCGTCGACATCCAGGTCGAGCGCACCTTGGTCGGAAAAATCTCGGCGATCGCCGCCGGTCCCGGCCCCGAGAACAGCGCGATCATCAGCCCGAACAGGATCTGGATGCCGACGATGGTGGCAAGGCCGGCCCCCGATAGCATCAGCAGGAACAGCGGATAGGGCAGCACGATGAAGCTCAGGCAGCACGCGATGAGCAGCGGCTTGCGGCCGTAGCGGTCGGACAGAAGCCCCATCAGCGGCACGGCGGCGACCAGCACCAGAAGTCCGACCGTGTTCGACCACAGCGCCTCGGCGCGGCCGAGGTGGGCGTATTTCTGGGTGAACGTCGGCATGTAGCTGAGCATGATGTAATACGAGACGGTCCACAGGATGGTGAAGCCGAACGCGCGCGCGGCGAGCTCCAGCCCCGAGGTCGGATCGGCCGGGCCGGCCTCCTCCTGGCTGCGACGGAAGACCGGCGTTTCGCCGATGCGCCGGCGCATGTAGATGCCGACCGGTAGGATCAGGCCGCCGAGCAGGAACGGAATGCGCCAGCCCCAGCTCTCGACGTCGGCGGCGGAGAGCAGCGTGTTCGTCAGCGCGGCGACGCCGGAGCCGAGCAGCAGGCCGGCCGCCACGCTGCTCTGCTGGAAGCTGCCGAACAATCCGCGGCGATCCGGCGGTGCCCATTCGACGATGAACGCCGTCGAGCCGCCCCATTCGCCGCCGGCCGAAAAACCTTGCAGCAGCCGGGCGAGCACGAGGAGCACGGCCGCCGCAACGCCGATGCTCCGGTAGCTGGGAATGATGCCGATCAGCACCGTCCCGGCCGCCATCAGGAAAATGGTCAGCAGCAGCGAAACTTTGCGGCCCTTCTGGTCGCCGATCCATCCGATCACGATGCCGCCGAGCGGCCGCACCACGAAGCCAACGCCGAACACCGCGAAGGTCGCGAGCAGCGAGGTGATCTCGTTGTCGGACGGAAAGAAGTTCTTGCCGATCACGCCGGCCAGATAGGCGTAGACCGCGAAATCGTACCATTCGAGCACGTTGCCGATGACGGCCGCTCCGACGGCCTGGCGGACTTGGATTTCCTGCGGTTCGTGCATGGCTGTCTCCCCGGCGGGCGCTTGGGTTCGTTTCGCGGCCGATCCCCGGCGGCCGCCCCCTTGCCGAGCATAGCGCCAGGAGCGGGTCGATGCGAAGGAGCTTTGCGGGGTGCTGTGGGGTGCGGCGAGGAGTGCTAGGCGTTGAAACACGCGCGCTTTCCCTCTCCCCTTGCGGGAGAGGGTGCCGAGCGGACGAAGTCGCGAGGCGGGTGAGGGGTCTTTCTCGGACCTCACCCCTCACCCGGCCGACCCTCGTTGCACTCGGATCGGCCACCCTCTCCCGCAAGGGGAGAGGGGAAGAGAGTATGCCGCCCCGCTCCCCCTGCGGAGCTGTTCGCGCGGGGTCAATGGCCCTGGTAGCGTCCGGCGCCCGTGCCCTTCTATTATCGTCTTCGGGGCTTTATATCTGCGCCAATTCCGCAGGAATTCGCCGGGGGACCATGACCTTCTCTTCACGCCTGCGCGCAGCCTCGTTTCCTGCGCTCTTCCTGCTCGGATTCGTCGGCTTTGCCGCCGGTGAGGAGCGCCGGGTGCCCGGCTCGACCGCCGAACTCACGCTGTCCTATGCCCCGATCGTCCAGCGGGTGGCCCCGGCCGTGGTCAACGTCTATGCGGCCAAGGTGGTCGAGAACCGCACGCCGTTCTTCGACGATCCGTTCTTCCGCCGGTTCTTCGGCGGACCGAACTCGAGCCTGCCCCGCGAGCAGGTGCAGCGCTCGCTCGGCTCCGGCGTCATTATCGATCCGAGCGGCCTCGTGGTCACCAACAACCACGTCGTCGAGGGCGCGAGCGAGGTCAAGGTCGCGCTCGCCGACAAGCGCGAGTTCGAGGCCGAGCTGGTGCTGAAAGACACCCGCTCGGATCTCGCGGTGATGCGGCTCAAGGGCGCGCGCGAAAAATTCCCCGCGCTCGAATTCGGCAATTCCGACGAGCTGCAGGTCGGCGACGTGGTGCTGGCGATCGGCGATCCGTTCGGGGTCGGCCAGACCGTGACCCACGGCATCGTCTCGGCGCTCGCCCGCACCCAGATCGGGATCACCGATTATCAGTTCTTCATCCAGACCGACGCCGCCATCAACCCGGGCAATTCCGGGGGCGCGCTGGTCGATATCCACGGCCGGCTGATCGGGATCAACACCGCGATTTTTTCGCGCTCCGGCGGCTCGCAGGGAATCGGCTTCGCCATTCCGGTCAACATGGTGCGGGTGGTGGTCGGTTCGGCCAAGGGCGGCGGCACCGCGGTGAAGCGGCCCTGGCTCGGCGCCAAGCTTCAGGCGGTGACGCCCGACATCGCCGAGGGGCTTGGGCTCACGCGGCCGATCGGCGCCTTGGTCGGCAGCGTGGCGCCGGACAGCCCGGCCGCCCGCGCGGGATTGAAGACCGGAGATCTCATCCTGGCGGTAGACGGCCAGACCGTCGAGGATCCCAACGCCTTCGACTATCGCTTCGCGACCAAGCCGCTCGGCGGCGCGGCGCAGCTCGGCGTGCTGCGAGGCGGCCGGGAGGCGAAGATCCCCGTGGCGCTCGAAACCGCGCCCGACACCCGGCGCGACGAGATGGTGATCCGCACCCGCTCGCCGTTCCTCGGCGCCAAGGTGGCGAACCTTTCGCCGGCGCTCGCCGACGAGCTGCGCATCGATGCGACCGGCGAGGGCGTCGCCATCGTCGATGCGCCCGAGGGCTCGGTTGCCGCCAACCTCGGCTTCAAGCCCGGCGATCTAATCGTCTCGGTCAACGGCGAGCGCATCGCCAGCACGCAGGACCTCGAGCGCGTGACCAAGAACCCGAAGCGGCTGTGGCGGGTCACCATCCAGCGCGGCGGCCAGCAGATCTCGGTCGTGTTGAGCGGATGAGCCCGCGCGCCAAACGCGGCAGCACTCTGTTCGAAGCGGCCGGCCTCGAAGAGGGGGCGCCACGCCCGCTCGCCGACCGGCTCCGGCCGCAGCGGCTCCCCGATGTGGTCGGCCAGGACCATCTGCTCGGGCCGGACGGCGCGCTCACGCGCATGCTGGAGACGCGCTCGCTCGGCTCGCTGATTTTTTGGGGGCCGCCGGGCACCGGCAAGACCACGGTCGCGCGCCTGTTGGCGAGCGCGACGGATCTCCACTTCGAGCAGATCTCCGCTGTGTTCAGCGGGGTTGCCGATCTGAAAAAGGTGTTCGATCAGGCCCGAGGCCGCCGCGAGGTCGGCCAGGGCACGCTGCTGTTCGTGGACGAGGTCCACCGCTTCAATCGCGCGCAGCAGGATTCGTTCCTGCCGGTGATGGAGGACGGTACCGTCGTGCTGGTGGGCGCGACCACGGAAAATCCCTCGTTCGAGCTCAACGCGGCGCTGCTCTCGCGCGCCCGCGTGCTGGTGTTCAAGCCGCTCGATGCGGAATCGATCGAGCAGGTGCTCGCGCGCGCCGAGGCGATCGAAGCCAAGGCCCTGCCGCTCGATGATGAGGCGCGCGCCGCGCTGATCCGCATGTCGGACGGCGACGCGCGCGCGGCGCTCACCCTCGCCGAGGAGGTCTGGCGCGCGGTGCGGGCCGGCGAGACTTTCGATTCCGCAGGTTTGCAGGACATCGTGCAGCGACGGGCGCCGATCTACGACAAGTCCCAGGACGGCCATTACAACCTGATCTCGGCGCTGCATAAATCGGTGCGCGGCTCCGATCCCGACGCGGCGCTGTATTATCTGTGCCGCATGCTCGATGCCGGCGAGGATCCGCTCTACATCGCGCGGCGTGTGGTGCGCATGGCGATCGAGGACATCGGGCTCGCCGATCCGCAGGCCCTGGTGGTCGCCAACGCCGCCAAGGACGCCTACGACTTTCTCGGCTCGCCGGAGGGCGAGCTGGCGATCGCGCAGGCAGTGCTCTACGTCGCGACCGCGCCGAAGTCGAACGCGGCCTATGCGGCCTACGGCCAGGCGATGCAGGTTGCCAAGGAAGCGGGCTCGCTCCTGCCGCCAAAGCACATCCTCAATGCGCCGACCCGGCTGATGCAACAAGAGGGCTACGGTCGCGGCTATGCGTACGACCACGAGGAGCCGGACGCGTTCTCGGGCCAGGACTATTTCCCGGAAGCGTTGGGGCGGCAGACGTTCTACGACCCGCCGGAGCGCGGGTTCGAGCGCGAGATTCGCAAGCGCCTGGAATATTGGGCGAAGCTGCGGAAAGAACGATCGTAGCCCGGGTGGAGCGCAGCGAAACCCGGGATCGAACTGTCGCGGATTGCTTCATTTCATAAGTAACTAGGGCTCGATCCGAATTCCCCATCCGGCTATGATGTTTCAGGAGGACGAAACCGTGAACAAGCGTCTGGATGAGGCCATCGCCCGTGTGAAAGCGCTGCCCGAGGATCGACAGCGCGAGGTTGCCGAGCTGCTGTTCGAATTCATCGCCAACGAACATCCGGACGCTTATTTGACGCCGGAACAGATCGCCGAAATCGAGCGACGCATGTCGGACGATGAGCCGTATGCCAGCGACGAGGAGGTCCGTGCCGTGTTCGACCGTCTGACGAAATGACGGTCCGCTACGATGCGCGTGCGCTCAAGGACATCGAGGCTATCCATGAATACATCGCCCGAGACGATCCGATAGCCGCAGCGCGCGTCGTGTCGCGGATCGAACGTGCGATTCAACGGCTCGCGGTGCTGCCCCTCTCTGCCAGGCCGGGCCGCGTTCCCGGAACTCGGGTCCTTGCTGTACCGGGCCTTCCCTATGTAGTGATCCACCGCATTACGCGG
>VAZU01000073.1 GCA_005884745.1 Alphaproteobacteria bacterium | reverse complement strand
GACGAATTTCTTGGCTCCCATCGTGTCGACCCACGACAACGGGCCACCCGTATAGGGAGCAAAACCGAAGCCCAGGATGGCGCCGACGTCGGCTTCGCGCACGTCGGTGAGCACGCCTTCCTCGAAACAGCGCGCCGTCTCCAGCGCCTGGATCGCCAGCAGCCGGTGCTTGAGCTCGGTGATGTCGATCGTGTCGGGATCGAGCTTCTCGGCCTGCAGATCGGCAAGGCCCGGCCACAGGCGCTTGGGCCCCTTCTCCGGATAATCGTAAAAGCCCTTGCGGTTCTTGCGCCCGAACCGGCCGCGCTTCTCGACCATCTCCTCGAGCAATGCCTTCTGGCGTGGGTCGACGGCTTTCGGGCCGAGATCGGCCTCCGTCGCCTTGAGGATCTTCCAGGCGAGATCGACCGCAACCTCGTCGTTGAGCGACAGCGGACCGACCGGCATGCCGGCCATGCGGCCGACGTTCTCGATCATCGCCGCCGGCACGCCTTCGGCGAGCATCAGATGGCCTTCACGGATGTAGGTGCCGACCACGCGCGAGGTGAAGAACCCGCGCGAATCGTTGACCACGATCGGCGTCTTGCGGATCGCGCGCACGTAGTCGAGCGCCACCGCAAGCGCCTCCTCGCCGGTCTTCTTGCCCAAAATGATCTCGACCAGCATCATCTTCTCGACCGGCGAGAAGAAGTGAACGCCGATGAACTGCGCCGGCCGCTTGGATTCCTTGGCGAGCGAGGTGATCGGCAAGGTCGACGTATTGGACCCGAACACCACGCCGGCGCCGATCGCGGCCTCGGCCCGGGCGATGGTCTCGGCCTTGATGGCGCGGTCCTCGAACACCGCTTCGACCACGAGATCGCAGCCGCCGAGCTCGCCGTAATCGGCGGTCGGCTTGATGCGGGAAAGCAGCGCGTCGCGATCCGCGGCGCTGACGCGGCCCTTGGCGACCTGGTCGCCGATCAGCTTCTCGGAATAGGCCTTGCCTTTTTCCGCGGTCTGCTGATCGCGATCGATCAGCACGACTTCGATTCCGGCCTGGGCGGTCACATAGGCGATGCCCGCGCCCATGAAACCGGCGCCGATGATGCCGACGCGGTCGAGCTTGGTTTTTCGCACATGCGCCGGCCGACGCGCGCCCTTGTTGAGCTCCTGCATGGACAGAAAGAGGGAACGGATCATCGCCGCGGCCTCGGGCGAGCGCAGGATCTTCGCGAAATAGCGCGACTCGACGCGCAGCGCCAAGTCCATGGGGAGCTGCAGGCCCTCGTAGACGCACTGCAGGACGGCGCGCGCCGCCGGATAGTTGTCGTGGGTCTCGCGCCGGTAGATGGCGTTCGCGGCCGGGAACGTCATCATCCCGGCCTTGGAGAACACCGGTCCGCCCGGCAGCCGGAAGCCCTCGACGTCCCACGGCGCCTTGGCCTTGCCGCCCGCCTTGACCCAGTCCTTGGCGGTCTTGATGAGATCCGCGGCGGGCACGATGGCGTCGACGAGCTTCATCGATTTGGCGCGGTCGAGCCGGATCTGATCTCCCTTGAGCAGAAGCTGCAGCGCGTCGGCGGGCGCCAGCATGCGAGCAAGGCGCTGCGTGCCGCCGCCGCCCGGGAACAGCCCGACCTTGATCTCGGGCAGCCCGACGCGGGTCTTGGGATTGTCCGCCGCGACCCGGTAATGACAGGCGAGGCAAAGCTCGAACCCGCCGCCGAGCGCGGTGCCGTTGATGGCGGCGGCCCACGGCTTGCCGCAGGTTTCGAGCCGCCGGAACAAGAGCGAGAGGTTGCGGACCTGCTCGAACAGCCGCGCGGTCGCCGCCGCCTCGCCGTCGCGCTTGGCGATCTCGCTGAAAACCTGGTTCAGCGATTCCAAGAAGCTCAGATCGGCGCCGGCGCTGAAGCTGTCCTTGCCCGAGGTGACGACCGCGCCTTTGATGCCGGCATCGCTCTTGACCCGCTCGATGATGGCATCGAGCTCCTGGCCGACCTTGGCGTCGATCACGTTCATCGAGCGGCCGGGCATGTCCCAGGTGACCAGCGCGATGCCGTCGGCGTCGACGTCGAACTTGAGATTGGTGAAGGACATCGTGAGCTCTCCCGTTCGATAATTGCGCGAATTCTCGCATTGCGGTCCGTGCCGTGCGGAACGGCGCGGTCGAATATTTCACACCCGCTCGATGATCGTCGCGGTTCCCATGCCGGCGCCGATGCACAGCGTCACCAGCGCGGTCGATAGATCCCGGCGCTCGAGCTCGTCGAGCGCGGTGCCGAGGATCATGGCGCCGGTGGCACCGAGCGGATGCCCCAAGGCGATGGCTCCGCCGTTGACGTTGACTTTTTCGGCGTCGAGATCGAACGCCTGCATGTAGCGCAGCACCACGGACGCGAACGCCTCGTTGATCTCGATCAGATCGATGTCGGCGAGCGTCATGCCGGCTTTCTTGAGCAGCTTCTTCGTCACGTCGACCGGCCCGGTGAGCATGATGCCGGGCTCGGAGCCGATGTTGGCGAACGCCTTGATTCGCGCACGCGGCTCGAGCCCGGCGCGGCGGCCCGCGCGCTTGTTGCCGATCAGAATCGCGGCGGCGCCGTCGACGATGCCGGACGAATTGCCGGCATGATGCACGTGATTGACCGTCTCCACCTCGGGATGCGCCTGGATCGCCACGGCGTCGAACCCGCCGAACTCGCCGATCTGCACGAACGCGGGCTGCAGCTGCGCCAGCGACTGCATGGTCGTCGACGGCCGCATGTGCTCATCCTTGGCCAGGATCGTGAGCCCGTTGACGTCCTTGACCGGAGCGACCGATCGCTTGAACCGGCCGTCGTCCCAGGCCTGCGCCGCGCGCTTCTGGCTCTCGACCGCATAGGCATCGACGTCGTCGCGGGAGAATCCGTATTTGGTCGCGATCAGATCCGCGGAAATTCCCTGCGGCATGAAATAGGCGGGAACCGCCAGCGAAGGATCCATCGGCCACGCGCCACCGGAAGCGCCGATGCCGATCCGGCTCATGGATTCCACCCCGCCGCCGATCGTCATGTCGTGCTGGCCCGCCATGACCTGGGCCGAAGCGAAATTGACGGCATCGAGCCCGGAGGCGCAGAACCGGTTGATCTGAATGCCCGGCACGCCGTCGCCGTAGCCCGCGTGAAGCACGGCGGCGCGGGCAATATCGCCGCCCGCCTCGCCGATCGGATCGACGCAGCCGAGCACCACGTCTTCGACGAGCGTAGTGTCGAGCCCGTTGCGGTCGCGGATCGCGGCAAGCGCCTGGCTGGCGGCCTTGCCGCGGCCGCGCGGGGTGCGGACGTGGTCATAAATGAATGCATCGGCCATTTGCTTCCTCCACAGCGACGAGCGTCGCGGTTGCTTTCCAGATCGACAAAATCAGGTTCCCGGCAGGCTGGCCCGCCCTGAGGGCCGCGGCTCGGGTTAGAACGCCTCCGCCGGGAGCGCCATCGTGCTCGCGGCACCGGATTGGATGCGGGCAAGCTGCGCCGCGGTCTCCGGCAGCATGCGGTCCATGTAGAAACGGGCGGCGACAAGCTTGGCATCGAGGCGCTGCGTCGCGCCGTCGGCGCCGGCGGCAAGCTTTTGCTGCGCCGCCGCGACCATGCGTACCCACATATAGCCCAGCACGACGAGGCCGAACAGATGCATGTAGTCGGTTGCACCGGCCCCGGCGTTATCGGGGTTGCTCAACGCGTTCTGCATGAACCACATCGTCGCCTGCTGGAGATGGCCAAAGGATTCGCCGAGCGGACCGAGGTGGGGCTGCAAAGCTTGGACCTCCGCGTGCTCGTCGAGAAAGCCTTTTACCTCGGCGAAAAACGCCATGACGGCACGGCCGCCGTCCTTGCCGAGCTTGCGTCCGACCAGATCGAGCGCCTGAATCCCGTTGGCGCCCTCGTAGATCATGGCGATGCGCGCGTCGCGCACGAATTGCTCCATGCCGGATTCCCGGGTGTAGCCGTGGCCCCCGAACACCTGCTGCGCCATCACCGCGTTGGCGAAGCCGGTATCGGTGAGCACGCCTTTGATGACCGGCGTCATCAGGCCCATGTAATCGTCTGCGGTTCGCCGCGCCGCGTCGTCCTCGGCGCGATGGACGACGTCGGCCTGGAGCGCGGTACAAACGACGAAAGCTCTGGCGGCTTCATTGAACGATCGGATGCTCAGCAAGGTGCGGCGAACGTCGGGGTGGACGATGATCGGATCCGCGGCCTTGTCCGGGAATTTCGCCCCGCTCAAGGAGCGGCCCTGCAGGCGCTCCTTGGCATAGGCGGCAGCATTCTGATAGGCGACCTCGGATTGCGCGAGCCCCTGCACGCCGACGCCGAGGCGGGCGCCGTTCATCATCGTGAACATGGCATTGAGCCCGCGATTGGCCTCGCCGACGAGCCAGCCGATCGCGCCGTCGTAATTCATGACGCAGGTGGAATTGCCGTGAATGCCCATCTTCTCCTCGATCGAGCCGCAGGAGACGCCGTTGCGCTTGCCCAGCGTGCCGTCGGGATTCGGCAAGAACTTCGGCACCACGAACAGCGAGATGCCCTTGACCCCCGCGGGCGCGCCCTCGATCCGCGCCAGCACGAGATGCACGATGTTCTCCGCGAGATCGTGCTCGCCGGCCGAGATGAAGATTTTCGTGCCGGTGATGCGATACGAGCCGTCCGGTTGGGCAACCGCCTTGCTGCGCAATTGCCCGAGATCGGTGCCGCAATGCGCTTCGGTGAGATTCATCGTGCCGGTCCATTTTCCGGCGATCATGGGCGGCAGGTACATCGCCTTCTGCTCGGGCGAGCCATGCACGTAGAGCGCGGAGATCGCGCCCTGGGTGAGCAGGGAATACATCGCGAACGCCATATTGGCAGAGCAGAGGAACTCGTTGACGATCTCGGTCATCACCGCCGGCAGCCCCTGGCCGCCGAACTCGACGGGGGCCGAAATGCCGATCCAGCCGCCGTCGGTGAGCTGCCGGTAGGCCTCCTTGAATCCCTTGGGCGTCGTGACGCTGGCGTCGTCGTGACGCGTGCAGCCCTCGGCGTCGCCGACACGATTGAGCGGGCTCAAGACCTCTTCGCAGAACTTCGCCGCTTCCCCGAGGATCGCCTCGACGAGATCGGGCGAGGCTTCCGCGAACCCCGGCAGGTTGTTGTAGCGCTCGATATGAAACACGTCGTTCAAGAGGAACAGCACGTCCTCGACGGGTGCCTTATAGGTCGGCATGGGATGCTCCTATCCTGGGGTGCGCTGGCCCGGCCGACTCGGCCGGGCGCCCGGCATTCACGTTCCGGCCTGCCCGCGCGCGGCGAGCATGGTTTCGACCGCCTTGCCGGCGCGGCTGAGCTCGACGATGGCCCGCTCGATCTCGGATTTCTGGCGCCGCAGCCGGCCGATCTGTTGCTTGAACTTGCCCAGCGCGACCCGCAGCTGCGTCACTTGGCCGTCGCCGAGATCGTAGAGATCCAGCATCTGCCGGACTTCCTCGAGCGAGAAGCCGACCGCCTTGCCCATCAGCACGTATTTGAGCCGTGCACGGTCCCGCCGGCCGTAGAGCCGCCCCTGCCCGTTGCGGCGGGGCGCGATCAATCCCTTCTCCTCGTAGAAGCGCAGGGTCCGGGCGCTGATGCCGAATTCCTTTGTCAACTCCCGGATCGTGAAGATTTCCCGCCCTGCCGCGCCGGCGTCGAAGCCGGCAGCGAGATCGGGAATGACGGGCCTCGGATTGCGGCCGGACCGGCGGTCGGAATTGAGTTCGGGCTTCACGGGCCTGCTCGCGTGCGCTTCACGGGCCGGCGGTTTTGCCGACCCCGGGCAGCATATATATGACGTTTACGTAAACGTAAAGCTCCCGGTCCGGAAATTTCTACGCCGTTCGGGCGGCTGCAGCGAAAGGAGTTTTGACCTAGGTCAAGGCGTCCCGCCGGCGCCCATGCGCTACTTTCCACGTCGTTCTCTACAGGAGGAATTCCGCATGGCAGCCCCTCCTCGACATTGGCCGATCGTGAGCACGCTGAGCCGCTGGTATCGGAATTGGAACACGGCTCGCAAGGGTGGCTTCGAGCTGCAATGCGCCGGTGCCGCCGAGGTGGAGCGCATTGCCCAGGAACTGGGACTGTCGAGCTTCGAACTGCAAAATCTCGTGAGCCATCCCGACGAACGCGAGTTGTTGGCCGAGCGCATGGCGGCGCTACATCTTGAACCGATCTCGCTTGCCCAGTCGGAACCGGCGACCTTCCGAGATCTGCAACGGGTCTGCGCCCTGTGCGGCGTGCGCGACCGCTGCGCGGTCGACCTGGAGGAGCAAGGCCGCGATCCGGCCTGGCAGGAATGGCGGGACTATTGCCCCAATGCCACGACGCTGAGCGCGCTCGCGACCCTGCAGATCTGCTCAGAAGCCCGCGAAGCCGACTAGCCGTTTACGATCGTGTATCGCCGGACCTTGAGCTCTCTCGCGCGGGGCCGACGCCGGTTTACAATGGATGCTCGCAGACCGAGGTGAGCCTTGTGGGTATTGGCGTCGCTGCAGCCGATTGCCGGAAACAATGATCCAGCAGCCTTCGAGCACGTAGCCATGTGTCGAACCCGCGAGCGCATGCTTGCCTGTTCTGCTCGAAGCACGTCACGTCGGACGCGTTGATTTCCGAGGCCGAATATTTCCTCGACCACGGGTCGGGCGAGCCATACCGAGAGGCGAAATTCTCGAGGCGAAGCATTCGTTAACCGCATGTTTACCCCAACGGGGAAAAGTCGGACCCGAGGACGAGGGGCCGAGCCAGCTTCAACCTGTTGTTCACCAGCGCCGGATCCACGGGCATTCGCCCTGCGCCTCCTGTCGCGACGACAGTGCGGGTGTGAGCATGACATCAGGCGCCGCGTGGAACACGCGACCATTTCGGCCGGAAACGCTGGAGGCGGCGCGGGAGGCAGCTCGCCGGTCCGGACTGTCGCTGGCGGAATGGCTCAACTCCGCGATCCTCGACACGGCGGCCGATGCCGGGGTTTGCGCCTGCCGCCGCGGACTAGATGCGTACGAGCGTGGTCCCGAGGACGACGTCCTCACGGTCCTCGGCGAACGTCTCGACGCGCTTGCCCTTCGCATCGATCGGCTGATGAAGCGCGGCAACGAAGCCCAGGCGTGGCACCAGGACGGCACGTCGAGCCGCTTGGCCCCGGAGATCGCAACGCCGCTGCACGCCGTCGAGGCCCGGCTAGCCTCGATCGTCGGCGAGATCGTTCCGCAAAGCCAGGCCGCGACCCAGCGGCTCGCCGACCTGATCCGGGATCTCAATTCCAGGCTCGACCGGCCGGGAGCGATTACCGCAACCCGCGACGCCGCGGTCGACCGGGCGCTCGGCCTGCCGGATCAGGATTGCGCGAAGCCTCGCGACCGGGCCGCGGGATTGAGCGACGCCCTGGCGGAAATCTCCGCGCGCCAGCGCGAGCTCGATGCGAAAACCGCCGGCGCCCAGGACTTTTCACGGCTCGAGCAGCAGCTGCGCCATATCACCGAGCAGATCGAGACGCTGCATCGTCCTGCCGATGCGGCCGACGCCGCCGCAACCTGGGGCGCCGATCGCACCGCCTTCGAGCGGATCGAGAGCAAGATCCTCGAGCTGGCGCAAAAGCTCGATGCATCCGACGCTCGCCTCGACAGCCTCGCGGCCATCGAACGGAGCATTGCCGACGTGATGTTCCAGCTCAAAGAGACCCGCGCCGCCGCCGTCGAAGAAGCAGAGCGCGCGGTGAGGACCGTCGCCGGCGAGATGCTCGCGGATTCCGGCGTAATGGGAAGCCTCGGCGCGATCGAGCGGAACATCGTCGACCTGATGTTCCAGCTCAAGGAGACCCGCGCGGCCGCGGTCGGAGAAGCAGAGCGCGCCGCAAGGGCCATCGCCGGCGAGATGCTCGAGGATTCCGCCGCAATGGGAAACGAGATCGACGCGCTCAAACAGCAGCTTGTCGAGTTCCGGGCGAACCAAGCCGAAACCGATCACCGTACCGAGGATGGGCTCGAGACCGTCCGCGACACCCTGGAGCGTCTGGTCGACCGGCTTGCCATCGTCGAGACCGGCGTGCGCGCCGGGGTTCGGACCTCGGCCGAGCCGCAAGAGACACGCGTTCTGTCGGGCTCATGGTCGGGTTCCGGTTCGCTCGCGCCGGTGAACCCCCCCGCCCCCAAACTGGCGCCCGAGCACCTGCCGATCGATTGCGATTTGCCGGCGGATCACCCTCTCGAGCCCGGGTCCGGAGCGCCGCACACACGCACCCCGTCGTCCGCCGCCACGCGGATCGCCGCCTCCGAAGCGGCCCTGACGAACCCGGCTCCCGCAGAACCGGCCGCAAAGGCGAACTTCATCGCCGCCGCGCGGCGCGCCGCCCAGGCCGCGGCCGCGGAAAGTGCGGATCCGGCCGATCCGGCAGGGGTGCGGTCGCGGGCTGCGGGCGGAATCGCCGCCGCCGTGGCAAACCGCCGGCGTCCCCTCATGATTGCGGCGGGCGTGCTGCTGTTCGGGGCCGGAAGCTTGCATGTCATCGTCAACGGCCATCTCCTGCCGCTCCCGAGGCTGAAAGATTCCGTTCGTACCGAATCACCCCGTTCGGCTTCCGAGACAACCCCGTCTGCGGCCGCCGACGCAAGAGCGGCGGCCGCGCCCGCGCCAAGCGAATCGCGCGCGGCGCTCACACCCGATCCGGTCGTGCCGGAGAGCGGACCGCCCGCTGCTCGCCAGCCGGCGAGCGTCACGGGTGAGGAGCTTCTGCTCTCGCCGGTGCCGGACCGCAGCGTGCTGCCGCCAGCGGACCAGCGCATCCTCTCCGGGCCCGCCGCAAACCCCGGCCTGCAAACCAGCGAGGTCACCGGCTCGCTCTCTCCGCCCCAGGCCGATGCGGCTACGCTTGCCGGCCAGCGCGCTGCCCGGGAGCCCGCACCCAATGCTGCCGAAACGCTGCCGAACGCGATCGGCAATTCGGCATTGCGCGCGGCGGCAGTCGCCGGAAATCCCGCGGCCGAATACGAGATCGGCGTGCGGTTCGCCGAGGGCCGCGGCCCACCACAGAACTTCCAGGACGCCGCGCATTGGCTCGCGCGCGCGGCGGATCACGGGCTTGCTCCCGCGCAATACCGTCTCGGCAGCCTCTATGAAAAAGGCCAGGGCGTGAAAAAGGACGTGATGGAGGCACGCCGGCTTTATCTGGCCGCCGCGCAGCAGGGCAACGCCAAAGCCATGCACAATCTCGCCGTGCTCTACACGGTCGGCCTCGAAGGCAGCCCGGATTACAGGGCCGCGTCGGAATGGTTCCAAAAGGCTGCCGATCACGGCGTCGGCGACAGCCAATACAATCTCGGCATCCTGTATGCGCGCGGCGTCGGGGTCGAGCAAAATCTCGCGGAATCCTACAAGTGGTTCGCGCTCGCCGCCCAACAGGGCGACAAGGACGCCAGCAAGAAACGCGACGAAGTCGCGGCGCGGCTCGACCCGCAATCCTTGGTTGCGGCGCGACTTGCCGTGCAGACCTGGACCGCCGATCCCGAACCGGACAAGGCGACCAAGGTCGAGGCGCCGGGCGCCGACAAGGACCGCGCGCTCCCGATCGCCCCATCGGCGAAATCGAAGCCCGGACGCCGGACCGGAGCCGCCGGATCGGTCTGAGCGGCACGGCGGCGACCGGCACCGGCCGAAAAGCTCGTCGCGGGGGATTTGCTTGCAAGCATCAAGCTGCTAGGGCTGCGGTTCGACACGATCGGTCTCACATCCATCGGCCGTTGCCGGTCAACAGGGGCGGCAAGGGCTGCCAACCACTCGAGTACCGAATTCGCGGATTGCGAGCCGTCCGCCGGACCCCTCACGACCCCGCGAAGCCGGTACGCTTCCGGCGGACAAGCCCGTGGAGATCTACCTTCCGATCGCCGACTTGCCGGTCAACGTGTTCCTCCTCTTCGCGATGGGAATCGCGGTCGGCTTCATCTCCGGCATGTTCGGCATCGGCGGCGGGTTCCTGATGACCCCGCTGCTGATCTTCGTCGGCATCTCGCCGGCGGTCGCGGTCGCGAGCGTCGCCAGCCACATTGCGGCTTCGTCCTTCTCCGGAGTGATCGCCTATTGGCGCCGCCGCGCGCTCGACTTCGCCTTGGCCTCGATGCTGCTGATCGGAGGCATCCTGGGCACCATGACGGGGGTGTGGCTGTTCTCGATCCTGCGCACGGTCGGTCAGCTCGATCTCACGATCGGGCTTTGCTACCTCACGCTGCTCAGCGCAGTCGGCTCGATGATGATCGTCGAGGGGCTGCGGGCGATCGCCCGGGCGCGGAGCGGCAAACCGGCCGACATCCGCCGCCCCGGAAGCCACACCTGGATCCACGGCCTGCCCATCAAGGTGCGCTTCAAGCAGTCGAAGATCTACGTGTCGGTGATTCCGCTGTGGGTGATCGGTTTCGGCATCGGCTTCATCGGCGCCATCATGGGCATCGGCGGCGGCTTCCTGCTGGTCCCGGCGCTCATCTATCTGATGCGAGTGCCGACGGGGGTGGTGATCGGCACCTCCATGATCCTCACCCTCGTCACCATGGCGGGGGCGACGGTGATGCATGCCGGCACCAACCATCTGGTCGACGTCGTGCTCGCCCTGATCCTGATGGTGGGTGGGGTGATCGGCGCGCAATTCGGGGCCCGGGCCGGGCAGAAGATCCGTGGCGAGCAGCTGCGGCTGCTGCTCGGCATTCTCGTGCTGCTGGTGGGCTTGCGGTTCGCGTTCGACCTCGTGCTGCAGCCGGACGAGTTGTTCTCGCTGCGTCCGATCGAGGGCCGGCTATGAGGTTCTGGCGTCTCACCGGGTTCGCGGCGGCTCTGGCCGCACTCGCGGCGGCCGTTCCCGCCCATGCGGAGCGTCTGGTGGTCTCGCTCTCCGCCCACCGCGTGTTGATCAATTCGAGCTTTACCGGAGCCGAGCCGGTGCTGTTCGGCGTGATCGAGCGCGATGCCGCAGCGGCGACCCGGCGCAGCGGGTACGACGTGGTCGTGACGGTTACCGGGCCGCGACAGGAGGTCGTCACCCGGCAGAAGCAACGGGTGCTCGGGGTCTGGGTCAATGCGCGATCGCGGACGTTCTCCGACGCCCCGGCGTATCTGGCGGTGCTCTCCAACCGGTCGTTGGCGGCAATCGCCCGCGCCGACACGCTGCAGCGATTGCAGATCGGGGCCGCGCGGACGCCGATGGCTTCCGACGCCGCGGACGACCCGGCAACGGACGCATTCCGCGCGGCTTTCCTGCGACTCAATCGGGAGCACGGGCTTTACCGCGAAGAGGCGAATGCGATCACCTTCCTGACCCCTGAGCTGTTTCGCGCCGCCATCGAGCTGCCGGCCAATGCGCCCATCGGCAATTACGAAGTCGACGTGAAACTGTTCGCCGATGGCGCCCTGCTGGCGCGCCAGACTTCGGCGATCGAGATCGTGAAGGTCGGTTTCGAGCAGTTCATCGCCAGCGCCGCGCGCGAGCATGGGCTCGCCTACGGGCTTGCCACCGCCACGCTGGCGCTCCTGACCGGCTGGGCCGGCGCCGTCGTGTTCCGCCGCGATTGAGCTGGCCCCGGCTTCTGGGCCAGTTTTTGGGTCAAAACCGCGGAAATCTGGAGGTAATTCTGGAAGAA
>VAZU01000072.1:15551-20343 GCA_005884745.1 Alphaproteobacteria bacterium | reverse complement strand
GGCAGTGGGATGATGCGGGGTTGGTGCGGCTGAAGGCACTCGTCGAAGACTAGTGGTCCGATTCATTCACATGATGCCCCGAGTGTGGCCCAATTTTGGGGCGCAAAGCGCGTTGGATGGCATGTGTCCGGGAAACAAGCGTTTGAGTCGCACCACTAGGTGACGGGTCTCCATCATCCCTTCGGGTTCTGCTGAAGACCCGCGAATTGCGACATTCAGCTATATGATTGGCCGATCTCCTACTTCCCGCTGTTCCGAACGTCAACCCCATGGAGGAGGAGAGTCGCATGAGCGCTCGTCTCAAATCATTTGCCCGGAACGCCCCATCAGATCCACCGCCGCACCCGCGCCTTGTAGGCGCGGTAGGCATCGCCGAACTTGCGCTCCAGATAGCGCTCCTCCCGCGCCACGACGCCGACATTGATCACCCACATGAGCGGCACGACGAGCCCGATGGCCCACAGGCTTCCCGCCGCGACGCCTAAGCCCAGGTAGACCAGGGTCGTTCCCAGGTAAAACGGGTTCCGCGTCCGCCGATAGATGCCGTCGACGACCAGCGCCGTCGTCGGCAGGGTCGGCGGAATGTTGGTGCCGGCGGCCAGAAAGCGCCGCGCGCCCATGGCGATCATGACAAAGCCGCCCGCCGCGAGCGCGGCTCCGGCCACATAGCGGGGAATAGCATGCGCGGCCAAGAGCGGGAGCGGAACGACCGCCTCGAGCACCGCTGCCGCCGCCAGGAAGCCGAGAAAGATCAAAGGCGGCAGCGCGATGACGCCGGCCACGTCGGGCGCGCCCGATCCGCCCGTCGGGCACGCCGCCCCGCCCCCCGGACGCGGCGCCGCTGCGCCACCACCCGCCACCGCCCGCATGGCGAGGCGTATGCCGAAGAGGATTGCCAGGACGGCGGTTCCGCCTGCCAGGATGAGGACTGTTTCGGAAATGGTCATGGCGGAACCTTTCGCATAATTAATTTAGGCACGTCGACATCACCGGAGATTTCCGGAACGGGCGTCATTTCGAGCGCGGAGTCGCCTCGACCGCTTTACCCCAGGCAACGGACATGTCCGGCCGTGATCGGCTCGTCTGGATCGTGCCATTGGCGGACATTCTGACAAGCGTTCCAACCGGCGGCATATTGCGATTCGGTCGTCTCCTGGGTATCCTCTGCATATGCGCGGGGCATTGCGACGATTCTTCGTGGGGGTGGTAGCTCTCGCCTTCTTGGGCGGGACACTAGGCCGATCCGCAGTCGGCTTGACCGATCTCTGTCCATTGAACGGTCAGACCCATACGGTGGCCCACCACGCTTCGCACGCTGAGCATGAACATCTCGTAGCCCACAATCAAAACGATCCATCGAAGCATCACGAAACTGGCAGTCAAAACGATCCATCGAAGCATCACGACGTAAAGTGCTTTTGCTATGCGATGGTAGGATTCAACCTTATTCCTCCAGTCCCGGTTGCCGATATTGTTTTCCAGACCACACCCATCTCATTCTCGTTCCTTCTGACGACCCATACCGGCCGGTCGGTAATCCTCGACCCTGGAATTCCTAAACGCATCGCCTAATCGTCAGCCCCATTGCGGTGGGGAATGATACCAACGGCATCAGATAGTAACCGATGCCCATGGCCGAGTGGCGATTGAACGGATGCGGCCTGGGTCGGCGGTAAGTGCGTTCCAGGCATCGCAGCAGGCATCGACGATATCGGTGTAGCGGTCGAAGACGCGGTTGCTGAGTTGGTTCTGTCGCAAGAACTGCCAGATGTTTTCGACCGGATTGAGTTCAGGCGAATAGGCCGGCAGGTGCAAGAGGCTGATGTTGTCTGGCACCTGGAGTTTGCCGCCGGTCTGATGCCAGCCGGCTCCGTCGAGCAGCACGACGGCATGCGCGCCGGGCGTGACGTTGCGGCTGATCTCGGCGAGGTGCAGGTTCATTGCCTCGCCGTCGGCGAAGGGTAGGACGAGGGCCGCTCCGGTATCGCGTGCGGGACAGACCGCGCCGAACAGATAGGCCCAGTCGTAGCGCTGGTCGCGTGGCGCCCGCGGCCGGCTGCCACGCTCGGCCCAAATCCGTGTCAGGGTTCCCTGCTGGCCGACGCGGGCTTCATCCTGCCACCAAAGTTCGATCGGCTTGCCGCGCGCGCGCAGTGGGACGCAGGCTGCGACCAGATCGGCAAAGTTTTTTTATGCGCCGCTTGGGTCGCGGCATCCTGCTGGGGAGCCCGCGGCCGCACCGATATTCGCCGGAACCCGAGGCGATGCAGCAGCGCGCCGACCGAGCGTTCGGCCAGGGTGACGCCGTAGCGCTGCTCGATCATGCGGGCGAGGTCGGCCCGCCGCCAGCGCACCACGCCATGCTCGGCCAAATTTGGCCCTTGCCGCACCAGCTCTGCCACCTCCCGTCCCTGCTCGGGCGATAGCCGGGGTCTCGCTCCGGGAGCAGATCGATCGCACAGTCCATCCAATCCCTCGGCATTGTAGCGGTGCACCCAATCGCGCAGCGTCTGCCGGTCCATGCCGCAGCACGCCGCAGCCTCGCCACGCGTCTTGCCGTCCATGACTTGCGCCAGCGCCAGCATGCGCCGGGCTGCGTTCGCATCATCCGTGCGAGCCGCGGCGCGCCGCAACTCCGCCGCCGTGTAATCCTCCCGCGTAATTGCAACCCCCGCCGGCATCTCCCCCTCCCTCGCAGAATCAGACGAGACCAGAGAATCACGCCGACAAACGTTCTGGAATCCCCTATGAGTCAAAGATCGTTGCCGTTGGTATAAGCCGCGATTTGACGAAATGAATTCGATTTACCGGTTCAAAGTCAAAGACATAGCAATTTCGACCCGCAAAAAATCGCCCCTTTTTGGGCGTTTGCATGCCGACCCGGAGGGAAGCGGCGATTACCGCATCGCCGACCAGCGGCTCTCGAAGCTGCCGGTGGGGACGACGGGCTGCGCCCCGAGGATGAGGCCGCTGGCATTCGCCGAGCCGGCGACCTTCGGCGGCTCGGCCTGCGCCTGCGGCTGCGGGTTGGCCTGCGCGGATTGTTGCGGCTTGGGCTGCGGGGGCTGCGCCGGCTGGGCCCGGGCTTCCTGCCTGGACTCTGGCTTGGGCTCTGCTTTCGGCGCGGGCTTGGCGGGGGCCGTCGCGGTGCGCACCGGGGCCGGTTTCGCGGCGGGCGCCGGCGCCGCCGGCTGCGCGGCCGCGGCCTGCGGTTTCTCGTCCTCGGCGCGTCCGCCGCCGAACAGCCGCGTGAAGAAATTCCCCGACGATTGCGAGCCGAACCGCGCGGAAGTCATGACGGTCGAGTCGGCGGCGGGCGGCGGCTCGCGCTGCGTGTCCGTATAGGGCGGAACGCTCCCGGTCGCGCGCTCCTCGACCATCGTGTGCACTTTGCCGTCGGCCAAGCGGACGAGGCTGGTCTTGTATTTGCCCTGGAACGCCGGGTTCATGCCGCCGTCCATTCCGGTCCTGATCGGCGCGACCGGCGTGCCGCGGCTGATCAGCTCCGCGGTCTTGACGTCGTCGTTCTTCTGCTTCTCGGCCACCGCCTCGGCAAGCTCCTGCGGCACCTGATAGGCCGGGCAGCGTCCCGAGGGATCGAAGCTCAGCGGACGCGCCGGGCTGGCATTGGCGGGCGGCTCGGCGTCGAACACGTAGCGCTTGTCGCACACGTCGACCTTGGGCTCGAGCCGCATCACCTCGAAATGGTCGTTGCCCTGTTTGAGCATCTTCCAGAACGCCATGTTCGGATTGTTGCGATGCTTGGCCATGTTCACCGCCGTCATGCGGAACGGATAGGCCTGCACCTGGAACGCGCGCTGGCCGCCGAAGAAGGATTCGCGGGCGAGCGCATAGATCTCGCCGATCTGCTCGTCGCTCATGGCGTAGCAGCCGGCCGAGGAGCAATCGCCGTGAATCATCAGATTGGAGCCGGTGCGGCCGTAGGCGCGGTCGAAGGCGTTGGGATAGCCGATGTCGACCGAGAGGTAATAATGGGAGTTCGGATTGAGCTGCGCCGGCGTGATCGTATAGAAGCCTTCCGGCGCCTGGCGGTCGCCTTGCTTGACTTTCGGCCCGAGCTCGCCCGACCAGCGGCAGATCGGATAGGTCGCGAGCAACGCCAAGCGTCCGCTGTCGTCCTGCTTCCAGATCTCGAGCTCGGCTTCCTCCTTGAACAGCCGCACCAGGATCGGGGATTCCTTGGGCATGTGCTTGCGCTCGAGCTCGACAACCATCGCGGGCGACAATGGCTTGAGCGCCTTGGCGGAAAGGGCGGAAAGGTCAACGCCGTCGGTCTCGCAGCCGGCCAGCAGCGCCGCAAGCGCGAGCGCTCCCGCGGCGATCGTGCCTCGGACCCAAGGCGAATAGGCTGTCAACGCGGGACTCCCCACCGATCCACGTTCCCCATCCCCAGCGATGGTTACCCTTAAGATACGGCTATCGCAAGGCAGGAGAATGGTCGCCCACCGATCCAACAATGCTAACCATGAACGAAACGTAAACAGCCGTTACAGGCTGCGGCCGATGCTTAAGAATTTCTGCCGCCGCCGTCGGCGCACCGCTTCCCGGTCGAGCCCCCGCAGGTCTTCCAGCGCCTCGGCAATGGCCGCTCCGGTCGATGCGATCGCGGCCGGGGGATCGCGGTGCGCGCCGCCCACCGGCTCCTCGATGATCGCATCGATGATGCCGAACCGCGTCAGATCCTGGGCGGTGATCTTCATGTTGGTGGCCGCTTCCTGCGCCTTCGCGGTGTCGCGCCACAGGATCGAGGCGGCACCCTCCGGAGAAATGA
>VAZU01000072.1:8584-15546 GCA_005884745.1 Alphaproteobacteria bacterium | reverse complement strand
TGGCGATGGCGATGGCGCCCCCCGACCCGCCTTCGCCGAGGATCACCGCGACATTCGCCACGCCTAGCGCAAGGCAAGCCTCGGTCGACCGGGCGATCGCCTCGGCCTGTCCGCGCTCCTCCGCGCCGATGCCGGGATAGGCGCCGGCCGTGTCGACCAGCGCCAGCACGGGAATCGCGAAGCGGTCGGCCATGTCCATGAGCCGCACCGCCTTGCGGTAGCCCTCGGGCCGCGCCATGCCGAAATTGTGCCGCAACCGGCTTTCCGTGGTCGCACCCTTCTCGTGACCGATGACGCAGATGCTCTCGCCCCGGAACCGGCCGAACCCGCCGATGATGGCTTCGTCGTCGCCGTATTTGCGGTCGCCCGCCATCGGCGTGAAGTCGCTCACCAGGGCATTGACGTAATCGAGGCAATGCGGCCGTTGCGGATGGCGCGCGACCTGCGTCTTCTGCCAGGGGGTGAGCTCGGCATAGAGTTCCTTGAGGGCCTGTGCGGCCTTGAGCTCCAGACGCGCAATCTCCTCGGCGATTTCCGCCGGATTGCCGCCCGGCTCGGCGGCGCGAAGCTCCTCGACCCTGGCTTCGAGCGCGGCGACCGGCTTTTCGAAGTCGAGGTATGTACGCATGAAGCCAACGTGCGGTTCGAGCCTATCGGGCGGCCCCCGCCGCGCGGGGGCGAAACTCGCCCGCGGGGGGAACGGAAGTCAAGAAACGGCGCCGCGCCGCCGGTTCAACCTTGCCCCAGCGGATGCAGATCGCGCACCAGGCTCTTGAGGCGCTCGTCGAGCACGTGAGTATAGATCTGCGTCGTCGAGATATCGGCATGGCCGAGCAGCATCTGGACCGAGCGCAAATCGGCGCCGTTCTGCAGCAAATGGCTGGCGAACGCATGCCGCAGCACATGGGGGCTCAGGGCCGCGGGCCGCAGTCCCGCGGCTACCGCCAGCGTCTTGAGCTCGCGGGCGAAATGCTGGCGCGTCAGGTGGCCGCTCTCGCCGAACGAGGGAAACAACCACGGGCTTTTCGCCGCTTCGCCCGCGTCTCGGCGCAAGCCCAGATATTCCGCCATCGCCTGCTTGGCGGCGTCGTTCAACGGCACCAGCCGCTCCTTGCCGCCCTTGCCGCGCACCATCAGCACCCGCGCGTCGCGGGAGCCCGCCGACACCGGCAGCGCCACGAGCTCGGAGACGCGCAATCCGGTCGCGTATAGGACTTCGAGCAGGCAGATGAGCCGCACCGCGCGGAGCCTTGCGTTGAGCGGCTCGCCCGCGTGCGCGAGCCCGGCGCGGGCCGCCGCGAGCAGGCGATCGACTTCGGCGATCGACAGGATTTTCGGCAGCGGACGGCCGCGCTTGGGACCTTCGATCGCGGCGGCCGGATTGGCGGCGCGATGACCCTCGAGATAGAGAAACCGGTAGAGCTGGCGGATCGCCGAGAGCCGGCGCGCGGCCGAGGTCGGCGAAAACTTGCGCCTGGCAAGCGCGGTCAAATAGCCTCGCACGTCCTCGCTCGCGGCGCCGGCGATGGCGCCGCCGCCCGCGGCGAGATATGCGGAAAAATCCGCGAGATCCCGGGCGTAGGCCTGCAGCGTGTTCTTCGCCGCGCCGCGCTCGGCCGCGAGCATGTCGAGAAACAGCTCGATCAGCCTTGCGTCGGACAATTTTGACGACCGCGCCATGGCCAGTTCCCGACCAACGTCCCGGACCCTTGCCGCCGCGGCGGCATCAATGTGGTTTCGCCAGCCGATCTTGGGGGATCGTGACCGTGATCTCGCGCGGCTTGGGCTGGACAAAATTCGCCAGCGTGAACATCGCAGCATAAGCCAATCCGCCGAGCAGGCCCAAGACTACGAGGAGGCGCAGCAGGCTCGGCATGTCATGAACGCTCGCCCGCCCGCCACGCACCGCAATTGCCGGTCCGCCGCGGCCATCCAGGCATTCTGCTGATCCTCACGCTTTCCGCCCGGGCACGCTGCTGCCCCGGGGGAGCGCCAAACCGTTGCTCCGCGAATATTCCCGTAACCACCATGTTCGGGCACAACTGGCAAGTGGCTCGACGTCGGGTGTATAGGAGTTTCGGGCGTGGCGGCGCTCCCTATAATCGTCCTATCCTGCGCTCCGCCATGCAAAAGGGGATGATCGCCTCGCCGTCGGAAGCCACGCTCGTCGCGGCGCTCGGAAGACGCTCGATCGTGCTCATCGGAATGATGGGGGCGGGAAAATCGTCCATCGGGCGCCGGCTCGCCGCCCGGCTCGGCATTCCCTTCGTGGACGCCGATGCGGAAATCGAGGCCGCCGCCGGCATGACCATCGAGGACATATTCGCCAATTACGGCGAGGATTCCTTCCGTTCCGGCGAGACGCGGGTGATCGCACGCCTGCTCGATGCGGGACCGCAGGTGCTGGCGACGGGAGGCGGCGCATTCATGAACCCGGAAACTCGCGGCATCATTCGCCGCAACGCGATTTCGGTGTGGCTGAGGGCGGATTTCGACGTGCTGTTTCGGCGCGTGAAGCGCCGCAACGATCGACCGCTGCTCAAGACCGCGGATCCGGCGGAAACGCTGCGGCAGCTCATGGCCGAGCGGGATCCGATCTACGCCCAGGCGGACGCCAGCGTGCACTCCCGGGAAGTGCCGCACGAGATGATCGTCGAGGAGATCCTGGCGGCGCTTGCCGACCGGCTGGAACTCGGCGAGGGGCCGGACGGCGTTCTCCGACAGGACAAGAAATCGTCATGACGGCTCCCGTGCGTTCGAGCGAACCGGCCGCCGTCCACGTGGCGCTCGGCGCTCGCGGTTATGACGTCATCATCGGCCGCGGAGCTCTCGCCGGACTGGGCGAGCGGATAGCGGCGCTGAGGCCCGGCGCGTCGGCGGCCATCGTCACCGATTCCACCGTGGCTTCGCATCACCTCTCCGCCGCCGAGGCGGCGCTGCAACGGGCGGGCATCCGTTCCACGCATTTGGTCGTGCCGGCGGGCGAAAGCTCGAAGAGCTGGGGCGTGCTCGAGCAGGTCTGCGAAGATCTGATCGCGGCCCGCATCGAGCGCGGCGACGTGGTCGTGGCGCTCGGCGGCGGCGTCATCGGCGATCTTGCCGGCTTCGCGGCGGCGATCGTGCGGCGCGGACTCGAGGTCGTTCAGGTGCCGACGACGCTGCTCGCCCAAGTCGATTCCGCGTTCGGCGGCAAGACCGCGATCAATTCGCGCCAGGGCAAGAATTTGATCGGCGTCTTCCACCAGCCGAGCCTGGTGGTGGCGGATACGGCGCTGCTCGACACGCTTCCGGCTCGCGTTTTTCGGGCGGGCTATGCCGAGGTCGTCAAGTACGGCCTGATCAACGACGCGGGGTTTTTCGCCTGGCTCGAAGCGAACTGGCGCGAGGTGTTCGCAAGAACTCCGGCGCGCGAGCACGCGATCACGACCAGCTGCCGCGCCAAAGCCGCGATCATCGTCCGCGACGAGCGCGAATCGGGCGAGCGGGCCCTGCTCAATCTCGGCCACACGTTCGCACACGCCTTGGAGGCCGCGGCCGGATTTTCCGATCGCCTGCTCCATGGCGAAGCGGTCGCCATCGGGCTCGCGCTCGCCTTCGCGTTCTCCGCCCGGCTGGGGCTGCTGCCGCAAGGCGAGGCCGAGCGCGTTGCGCGGCATCTTGCGACCGTGGGTCTGCCGACGCATCCCGCCGCGGTCCCCGGCGGCCCCGTGGGAGCGGACGGGCTCATGGAGCGCATGGCCCAGGACAAGAAGGTGCGCCGCGGGAAGCTCACCTTCATCCTCGCGCGCGGCATCGGCGCGAGCTTCGTCGCCGCCGACATCGATCCCGCACAGGTCCGCGCCTTTCTGGCCGAGAAGCTCGAAGCGCCATGAACCTTCAGGACTGGCTCGCCATCCTCATCGTTCTGGTCTGCGTCTTGCTCTCGTTTTTCTTCGCCGCGAGCGAGACGGCGCTCACCGCTTCTTCGCGGGCGCGCATGCTGCGGCTCGAGAAGCAGGGCAACCAGCGGGCCGCGATCGTCAATCGCCTGCTGCAGGCGCGCGAGCGGTTCATCGGCGCATTGCTGCTGGGCAACAACGCCGCCAACGTTGCCGCATCGGCGCTGGCCACGGGAATATTCCTGGCGTGGTTCGGTGAGGTGGGGGTGATCTATGCGACCCTCTTCATGACCGTGCTGCTGGTGGTGTTCGCCGAAGTCCTGCCCAAGACCGCCGCCATCAATGCGCCCGATCGCATCGCGTTGATGGTCGCCAAGCCGATCGAATGGGTGGTGCGCCTGTTCGGCCCGGTGCTCATGGCGATCGAGGCCCTGGTGCGCTGGATTCTGTCCCTCGTCGGGATCCGCGTCGGCGAGCATCTGCCGATCCTCTCCGCGCACGAAGAGCTGCGCGGCGCGGTCGATCTCCTGCATCGCGAAGGCGGCGTGGAGAAGCTCGATCGCGACATGTTCGGGGGCTTGCTCGACCTGCCCGAGCTCGAGGTTTCCGACGTGATGGTCCATCGCACCGAAATGATCATGGTGGACGTCGGCCAGCCGACCGAGGAGATCGTGCGCGAGGTGCTCGCCGCGCCGGTGACCCGGGTGCCGTTGTGGCGGGACAGCCCGGAAAACATCATCGGGATCCTGCACGCCAAGGATCTGCTCCGCGCGATCCAGGCCGCCGGGGGCGATCTTTCCCGGGTGGACGTCGCCGCGGTCGCGCTGCCGCCCTGGTTCGTGCCGGACACCACGCCGCTCGCCGAGCAGCTCAAGGCGTTCCGGCGCCGCAAGACTCCCTTCGCGCTCGTCGTCGACGAATACGGCGAGGTCATGGGTCTGGTCACGCTCGAGGATATTCTCGAGGAGATCGTCGGCGACATCGAGGACGAGCACGACGTCGCGGTTCCCGGCGTGAAGCCGCAGCTCGACGGCTCCGTCACCGTCGACGGCGGCGTGCCGATCCGCGATCTCAATCGCGCCCTGGACTGGAACCTGCCCGACCAGGAGGCGACCACCATCGCCGGCCTGGTGATTCACGAGGCCCGTTCGATCCCGGAGCCCGGCCAGAGCTTCACGTTCCACGGATTCCGGTTCCAGGTGCTGCGCCGCGACCGCAACCGCATCACCGGATTGCGAATCACCCCGCTCGGCCGCAGGCCGCAGCAACCGGCGCGGGCCTTGTGAGGATCAGGCAAGCCCTTCGTCGGGAGCCGCGGCGTGGATGGCGAGCGCGTGCACGCCGCCGCCGAGCTCGGCGGCGAGCGCCGCGTTGATCATGCGGTGGCGCTCCAGCCGGCTCTTCCCCCGGAACGCCTCCGACACGATATACAGGCGGAAATGGCTCTCGCCGCCCGGCCGGTGACCGGCATGGCCTTCGTGCTGGTGGGATTCGTCGATCACCCGCACGCTTTCCGGAGCGAAAGCTTCGGTCAACTTTCGTGTGATGAGGTCGGAAAGCCGCATGGCCTCGGCTTAAGCGCCCGAATTTGGCCGGTCAATGGCCGGTTTTACCCTCCCGGAGCATAATGAGGGGTGATTCCGGTCTCCGCCACGGCACAAAAGCCGACCCATGCCCATTCAACCGCTTGCGGGTGACAGCGTCCGTTTCGCATAATCGGTAGCCATGAAGTTCGACTCACCGCTGTTCGACCGCATCCGGGTCAAGCCCGCAGAGGACCGCCGCCCGCAACCGGGCTATCCGGCCTGCGATTGGCCCGGTTGCCGCGAGGACGCCACCCATCGGGCGCCCAAGGGGCGCCTGCGCGCGGGCGAATATTGGCGCTTCTGCCTTCATCACGTGCGCGACTACAATCATTCCTACAATTTTTTTGCCGGAATGAGCGAAGACGCCATTGCCCGATATCAGAAGGAGGCCGTTACCGGCCATCGTCCGACCTGGAAGATCGGGGTCAACGGCAAGCGCGCCGCCGCGCAGGCGCCGCAGAACGGAAACTGGCAATTCTTCGCGGACGATCCGTTCGGATTGTTCCAGGACGGGAGCGCTGCGCGGTTCCAGGCGGAGCGCAATGCATCCGAGGGCCGCGTCGTGCGCAATGCCGAACGCAAGGCGCTCGACGTGCTCGGACTGGAACCGAGCGCGAGCTCCACCGATATCAAGGCGAGGTTCAAGGTCCTGGTGAAACGTCATCATCCCGACGCCAACGGCGGCGATCGCTCCTGCGAGGACCAGTTGCGGGACATCATTCAGGCCTACAATTATCTGAAGTCCGTAGGCTGGTGCTGATTCGGGCGGCGGGGTTCCGTTCGGCGGGGTATTCCCGCCGGTTTACGGCGTGGCCGGAGCCGTGCGGCCGAACCGAAGCGGATCTCGGCGCGTTCCGGGACACGGAGGCAGAATGAACAATATCGCGACCCAGGAACCCACGGGGTTGCCGGACATGAAAGTGTCGATCCGGCAGGTGTTCGGCATCGACAGCGATCTGCAGGTGCCGGCCTATTCCGAGCCGGACGAGCACGTTCCGGACGTGGATGCGGATTATCGCTTCGATCGCCCGACCACGCTGGCCATCCTGGCCGGATTCGCCAAGAACCGCCGGGTCATCGTCACCGGCTATCACGGCACCGGGAAATCCACGCACATCGAGCAGGTCGCGGCGCGCCTGAATTGGCCGTGCGTGCGCGTCAATCTCGACAGCCACATCAGCCGCATCGATCTGATCGGCAAGGACGCGATCGTCATCCGCGACGGCCTGCAGGTCACCGAATTCCGCGACGGCATTCTGCCGTGGGCGATTCAGCACAACGTCGCGCTGGTGTTCGACGAATACGACGCCGGCCGTCCCGACGTGATGTTCGTGATCCAGCGCGTGCTCGAAGTCTCGGGCAAGCTCACGCTGCTCGATCAGAACAAGGTGATCAGGCCGCATCCGGCATTCCGGCTGTTCGCGACCGCCAACACCATCGGGCTGGGCGACACCACCGGTCTCTATCACGGCACCCAGCAGATCAACCAGGGCCAGAT
>VAZU01000072.1:0-8552 GCA_005884745.1 Alphaproteobacteria bacterium | reverse complement strand
ATCGTGCTGGCCAAGGCGCGGTCGTACCGCACGGCGGAGGGACGTGACACCGTCAGCAAGATGGTGCGCGTCGCGGACCTCACGCGCAATGCCTTCATGAACGGCGACATCTCCACGGTGATGAGCCCGCGCACCGTGATCACCTGGGCGGAGAATGCGGATATCTTCAGCGATCTCGGTTTTGCGTTCCGCGTCACCTTTCTCAACAAGTGCGACGAGCTGGAGCGGCCGATCGTTGCCGAATTCTATCAGCGCTGCTTCAACACCGAGCTTCCGGAATCCTCGGTGAACGTCGCGCTGAGCTGAACTTGCCTCTCCCGCGGGCAGCGCGAGCGCCATGAGCTCCAATTCCAAGGGCAAGCATCCCGCCCGAGAGGCTCCGACCGAGCCGTTCAAGCGCGCGGTTGCCGGCTGTCTTCGCGCCATCGCCAAGCGGCCCGAGCTCGAGGTCGGATTCGCCGCCGAGCGTCCGGGACTTGCCGCCGGCAAGGCGCGATTGCCCGAACCGCCGCGCAAGCTCAGCGGACGCGAGGCCGCAATCGTCCGCGGCCATGCCGATTCGATCGCGCTTCGGCTTGCCTGCCACAATCCGGCGGTGCACCGCCGGCTGATGCCGGGCGGGCAGCAGGCCCGCGCGGTGTTCGAATCGGTCGAGCAGGCCCGGGTCGAAGCCATCGGGGCGCGCCGCATGGAGGGAGTGGCGCGCAACCTCGCGGCGATGCTGGACGACCGCTTTCATCGCGGCAAGTTCGACGACATCACCGACCGTGCCGACGCCCCGATCGAGGATGCGGTGGCCCTGATGGTGCGTGAACGGCTCACCGGCCTGGCGCCGCCTCCCGCTGCCAGAAAGCTCGTGGACCTGTGGCGTCCCTGGGTCGAGGATCGGGCCGGCCGCGATCTCGATCGCCTCGGCAAGCTGGTCGAGGATCAACGCCGTTACGGCGACGTCGTGCATGATCTGCTGGATTCCCTCGAAATGGGGGAGGAGCGCAGTCACGATTCCGAGGAGGACGAGCAGGAGAGCCGCGACCAGGATCTGCGGCCTGACGAGACGGGCGACGACGGTCGAGCCAAGGAGTCGGATGACGCCGAGGGCATGAGCGTCGAGGAGGCGGAGGTTGCCGTCGAGGAGCTGCCGGAAGGCGCCGCCGAGGCGGCCGACGCTCCGAGCGCCGACATGCCGGACAATGCCGACATGAGCGACGCCGAAACGGCAAGCGAGCCGTGGCGTCCGCGCCATTCCGGGCTGAACGAGCCGCGCGGGCCGGATTACCGCGCCTTCACCGCCAAATTTGACGAGATCGTCGCGGCGGAGGATCTGTGCGAGCCGGAAGAGCTCGATCGGCTGCGCGGCTATCTCGACAAGCAGCTGTCGCATTTGCAGGGGGTGGTCGCCCGGCTCGCCAACCGCCTGCAGCGCCGGCTGATGGCGCAGCAGAGCCGCGCCTGGGAGTTCGATCTCGAGGAAGGGGTGCTGGATCCGGCGCGCCTTTCCCGGGTGATCGTCGATCCGCTGCATGCATTGTCCTTCAAGCACGAGAAGGACACGAATTTCCGCGACACCATCGTCACGTTGCTGCTCGACAATTCCGGCTCGATGCGCGGGCGGCCGATTACGGTGGCGGCGACCTGTGCGGATATTCTGGCGCGCACGCTGGAGCGTTGCGGGGTCAAGGTGGAGATCCTCGGCTTCACGACCCGGGCCTGGAAGGGCGGTCAATCGCGCGAGGCGTGGCTCGCCGCCGGTAAGCCGGCCAACCCGGGCCGGCTCAACGATCTGCGCCATATCGTCTACAAGGCCGGCGATGCGCCGTGGCGGCGCGCGCGCAAGAACCTCGGGCTGATGATGCGTGAGGGGTTACTCAAGGAGAACATCGACGGCGAGGCGCTCGACTGGGCGCACAAGCGCCTGCTCGGCCGCGCCGAAACCCGCAAGATCCTGATGATGATTTCCGACGGCGCGCCGGTCGACGATTCGACGCTTTCGGTCAACCCCGGCAATTATCTCGAGCGGCACCTGCGCTGGGTCATCGAGGATATCGAGACGCGGTCGCCGGTGGAGCTGATCGCCATCGGGATCGGCCATGACGTGACCCGCTACTATCGCCGCGCCGTCACGATCGTCGACGCGGAGGAACTGGGCGGGGCGATGACCGATAAGCTGGCCGAGCTGTTCGATGAAGCGGCGCCTGCGGAACCGCGTCTGCCCAACCCGCGCCGGCGCGTGGCGTGAGAGCCCGGGCGTTCTCCCCGCAAGCGGGGAGAGGTTAGCCGGCGGCGCGCTTCTTGGCGATCTGGCGCTTGAGCACGAGCACCTTCGGGGCCAATTGCTCGTCCTTGGCCTTGGCCAGGAAAGCATCGAGCCCGCCGCGATGATCGATGGACTTCAGCGCGTTCGCCGAGACCCGCAGATGCACCGAGCGACCGAGCGCATCGGACATCAGGGTGACGCTGCACAAATTGGGCAGGAAGCGACGCTTGGTCTTGCGGTTGGAATGACTCACCTTGTGACCGGTCTGCGGAATTTTGCCGGTCAGGTCGCAGCGGCGGGACATGGCTTGAAACTCCGTCTCGGCGGAACTCCGAATCCGAGCTCCGCCATTGGTTCCTTGGACCCGAGTCGGAGATCCGACTTGCAGGCGAGCGCTCAGCCAAACCCGAAGAGCCCGGAAAGGTCGCGGACGTATTGGCATCGCCACCGCCGACCGTCAAGGCGAGCGAAGCGGAGCCGCGGACATCACAGATTCGACGCATTCGGAGGCGATCAGCACGCCGGCCAGGGCCCGCGCGAATCTGGCGGCCGAAACAGGCACCGCATGCGTCTTCCCCAAAAGAGACGTTCGGCGATGGACGCGGCATGCCGCCCCGCCTGGCGGATCGGGCTTCTGAGCGCGGTCTTGGGCTCGACGCTCGCGATCGCCGCGCCGGTGCTCGCCCAGGCGCAGGGCAGGCTGGAGGCCCGCTATACGGCGACGCTCGCCGGGATCCCGATCGGCAAGGGCGCATGGACCGTCGAGATTCGCGAGCACCAATACTCGGCCGTGGCCGATGGCCGCGTGACCGGGCTGATGCGGGCGATCACCCGGGGCGACGGTACCGCCACGGGCGAGGGCGCCATGGCAGGAGGTCGTCTGGTGCCGGCGGCCTATGTGGCGCATACCGGCTACGATCACCGCAGTTCCGAGGTGCGCATGACCTTGAGCTCCGGCACGGTGACGGATCTCGTTGCCGAGCCGGTGGCGGCGAGCCCGGATCGAATACCGTTGACCGAAGCGCACCGCCACGGCGTCGTCGACCCGATGAGCGCCGCGCTCATTGGCGTCTCCGGCAGCGGCGAGGTGTTGTCGCCCGAGGCCTGCCGGCGCACGCTGCCGATCTTCGACGGCTATCAGCGGTTCGATTTGGTGCTGTCCTTCAAGCGCATGGACGAGGCCAGGGCAGAGCACGGTTATCAAGGTCCGGTCGTGGTTTGCAGCGTGGCGTATCGACCGATCGCCGGACACCGCCCGGGCCGGTTCGCGATCAAATATCTGATGGA
Source organism: Alphaproteobacteria bacterium (assembly GCA_005884745.1). GTDB lineage: Bacteria > Pseudomonadota > Alphaproteobacteria > Rhizobiales > Xanthobacteraceae > AP-16. The sequence continues at coordinate 5,011 of VAZU01000072.1, read as the reverse complement.
GCAGCGCGACATCGAGATTTGGTACGCGCCGATCGCCGGCACGCGCGTGCTCGCGGCGTTCCGCTTGTTGGTGCCGACGCTGATCGGGCCGGCGATGCTGCAGGCCACCCAGTTCACGACCGCGGTTTCCGCCTCTCGAGCCGGCACGAGCCTGCCGGACGCCAAGACCCAGTAGAGCTGCGACGGAATGTAACGGTTGACAACGAGTTTTGGCGGCGCCGCGGGGTTGACTCTGCCGGGATCGTGTGATGCGGGCAGGGGTTAACGGCCGATCGGGATCAAGGCCTCACGAGGGGCGCACCGGCACCCCATGTAGTGGGGCAAGCCGCGTGGGTCGCCACATATGGAGAGAACGAAATCCGAAATCGACCGAGTCAGCGATTCGGCCGCGTTTCGTTCGGGACTCGTTCCAAGGCTTAACGGCAGCGCGCATTCCGTCGCATCGTGAGACAGATCGCGAAAGCGAGGCGGGTTGCAAACGCCTCTATTCCGAAACCTCGCCTGCAAACCAACATGCCCTGGGCACGAGACTTGAGAGGAATGCGGCTTCCCGAACCAAGTCGCTCTCGGCGGGTCGAGAGCCGCATGGCCGCTGACGAGCGGTTCGACCGCGCACATTTGCCATGAGCTTTGCATTTCCCACGAGCTCGAACCGTGACGTTCGCGCCCGCGGCGTCGGCGTGACCGCGGTGCTCGGGCCGACCAACACCGGCAAGACCCATCTGGCGATCGAGCGGATGCTGGCGCATTCGTCGGGGATGATCGGGCTGCCGCTGCGGCTCCTCGCACGCGAGGTCTACAACAAAATCGTCGGCACGATGGGCGAGCGAGCGGTCGCGCTCGTCACCGGCGAAGAGAAGATCAAGCCGGCAAATCCGCGGTTCTGGGTCTCCACCGTGGAAGCCATGCCGCGCGACCTCGATGTCGCGTTTCTGGCGGTGGACGAAATTCAGCTCGGCGCGGATCTCGAGCGCGGGCATGTGTTCACGGATCGGATGCTGCACCGGCGCGGCCGGGAGGAAACTCTCCTGCTGGGCGCCGCCACCATGCGGCAGATCGTGGAAAAGCTGTTGCCCGGCGCCAACATCGTGAGCCGGCCGCGGCTCTCGCTCCTCACCCACGCGGGCGAGAAGAAGATCACGCGTCTGCCGCGGCGTTCGGCCATCGTCGCGTTCTCGTCCGAGGAAGTCTACGCGATCGCCGAGCTGATCCGCAGGCAGCGCGGCGGCGCGGCGGTGGTGCTGGGCGCGCTTTCGCCGCGCACGCGCAACGCACAAGTCGAGCTCTATCAGGCCGGCGAGGTCGATTATCTGGTCGCCACCGATGCCATCGGCATGGGGTTGAACCTGGATGTCGACCACGTCGCGTTTGCTTCCGACCGCAAGTTCGACGGCTATCAGTTCCGGCGGCTCAATCCGGCGGAACTCGCGCAGATCGCCGGACGCGCCGGACGCGCATCGCGCGACGGAACCTTCGGTACCACCGGCCGTTGTCCGCCGTTCGAGCCGGAATTGGTCCGGGCGCTGGAGAGTCATCGGTTCGAGCCGGTCAAAGTGCTGCAATGGCGCAACACGGACCTGGATTTTTCCTCGTTGGGAGCCCTGCAGGCCTCGCTCGCCGCCAATCCGGTCGAGACCGGGCTGACGCGGGCTCCCGTCGCCGAGGACGTGCTGGTACTCGAACATGCCGGTCGCGATCCCGAGGTCCGCGAGGTTGCCAACGGCGCCCGCGCGATCGAACGGCTTTGGGAGGTCTGTCAGGTTCCGGATTACCGCAAGATTGCGCCGGCGACCCACGCCGAGCTGGTCGTGACGCTCTATGGATTTCTGGCCAGAGAGGATAGGATTCCGATCGACTGGTTCGCCCGGCAAGTCGCACAGGCGGACCGCACCGATGGCGATATCGACACGCTGTCGACGCGCATCGCGCATATCAGGACCTGGACCTTTGCGGCCAATCGCGTGGACTGGCTTGCCGATCCCGAGCACTGGCAGGGGGTAACGCGCGGCATCGAGGACAAGCTCTCCGACGCTCTGCACCAGCGGCTGATCGAGCGCTTCGTCGATCGCCGGACCAGCGCGCTGGTGAGGCGGCTGAGAGAAAACGCCATGCTGGAGACCGAAATCACCAAGACCGGCGAGGTCGTGGTCGAGGGCCACGCCATCGGCCGGCTCGCCGGGTTTCAGTTCGCGGCCGATCCTGCGGCCGCCGGACCGGAAGCCAAGGCGTTGCGCGCCGCCGCCCAAAAGGCTCTGGCCGGCGAGATCGACAATCGGGCGCATCGGCTGCAATCGGCGGCGGACGACCAGTTCGTGCTGGCTTCCGACGGAGCGATCCGCTGGACCGGCGAGCCGGTCGCCAAGCTCATTGCCGGCGAGGACGTGCTGCATCCGCGCGTCCGCCTGATCGCGGACGAGCGCCTGACCGGCGCCTCGCGCGACGCCGTGCAGAGCCGGCTCGAATTATGGCTCAAGGTCCACGTCGAAAAACTGCTCGGGCCGCTGTTTGGGCTCGCCGGCGCCGAGGACGTGACCGGAATTGCCCGCGGGGTGGCGTTTCAGCTCGTCGAATCTCTCGGCGTGCTGGAGCGTCACAAGATCGCCGACGAAGTCAAGACGCTCGACCAGGCCGCCCGCGCCACGCTGCGGAAATACGGGGTGCGCTTCGGCGCTTACCACCTGTATGTGCCGGCGCTGCTCAAACCCGCCCCGCGGGTTCTTGCCGCGCAGCTGTGGGCGATCAAGCACGCGGATCCCGAGCTCAAGGGCGCCGACACGTTCCCGGGTCTCGCCGCCAACGGCCGCACTTCGGTCCCGGTCGACAAGGAGCTGCCCAAATCGCTGTACCGCGTGGTCGGTTACCGGGTCTGCGGCGAGCGCGCGGTGCGGGTGGATATTCTCGAGCGGCTCGCGGACCTGATCCGTCCGCTGCTGGCTTGGCGTCCCGGCAATCCGGGCGCCAAGCCTCCCGGCGCGGTCGACGGCTCCGGCTTCGTCGTGACTGGATCCATGACCTCGCTGACGGGGACCTCGGGCGAAGATTTCGCCTCGATCCTGCGTTCGCTCGGGTATCGAATGGAGCAACGACCCAAGCCGCCGGAGTCGGTCCCGAACGCGCCGCAGCCATCGGAATCGAACCCGGACGAGCCTGCAACGGGCACGCCGGCCGCTGCGGCGTCGATATCAGGCTCGCCCGAATTGCCCGATCCGGCGGAGCCGCAGCCAAGTGTGCTCGCCGCGCCGGACGATGCGCCGCAGCGTGACGCCGACGCCGGCGCACGGACCTCCGAAGCGCCCGTACTCGAGGCGCCCAATCTGGCGGAGCCCGCGGTTCCCGCTGTTGCCGCGGCACGGCCCGACGGCAGTCCTTTTGGCACCGAGGAAATCATCGAAGTGTGGCGGCCCGGTCGCCCCGAGCATCGTCGCGGCGATCGCGCCCGGCCCCGCGGTCCGCGCCGGCGCGAGCGCACCGGCGAGCGCCGCGATTCCGTCACTGCGGCTGGTCCAGCCGAGCGTTCCCAACCGCAAACGCCGGCGCTTGCGGAGAAGGCCGGGGGCGGGACGCCGGGTCCGCGGCAGCGCCGGCCCGAGCGGGAAAAGCCGCGGAGCCCATCGGGTCAGCCGAGAAGCGAAGCCAAGGAGCGGCGCGAACGGGCGCCCGACCCGAACTCCCCGTTTGCCAAGCTCGCCGCGCTCAAGGCGCAGCTGGAAGCCGCCAGCAAGGAGCGTCCATGAGCCGATGCGGCCAGGCAACGCGCCCTGCTTGTTCGGCGCCTGCCAGTGAATATTTACGATAGGCAGGCCGATTGATCGACCGCCAGCGAATCGACAAATGGCTGTGGCACAGCCGTGTCGTGCGCACCCGGGCGGCCGCGGCCGATCTTGCCGCATCCGGCCACGTTCGGGTGAACGGATCGAGAGTGAAGGCGCCGAGCCGGATGCTGCGCTTGGGAGACGTGGTGACGGTTTCGCTCTATCAGGGCATCCGGGTGCTGAAGGTGGCGGGCTTTGCCGGCCAGCGCGGGTCCGGCGAGGCGGGACGGCTGCTGTACGAGGAATTGAGTGTGAACGCGGGAGGCGGCAAGCCGATCGGGCACCAACGGGCCTAAATCGGTTCAAACGGATACCGTGCCGAGCAGAGTGAGCCCGCTTGTCCTATCTCTTGCGCCGCACCTGGGCCTGGGCTAGCACCGGCGTGGACGCCGGACCGGAGCCGCAATGACCTACGTCGTCAACGAATCCTGTATCAAATGCAAATACATGGATTGCGTCGAGGTCTGCCCCGTGGATTGCTTCTACGAGGGCGAGAACATGCTCGTAATCCATCCCGACGAGTGCATCGATTGCGGGGTCTGCGAGCCCGAATGCCCGGTCGACGCGATCAAGCCGGACACCGAGCCCGGCCTGGAGAAGTGGCTGAGCCTCAACGCGGAATTCGCCAAGGCCTGGCCCAATATCACGGTCAAGAGGGATCCCCCTGCCGACGCCAAGGAATGGGAGGGGGTGTCGGGCAAAGAGCAGCATTTTTCCCCGAATCCCGGAACCGGGGACTGATCCGTGCCGTTTTCGCCACGATCCACGGTGTTAACCGATATCCGGGATTTGGCGGTTTGGCGCTGAAAAATCCGTTTTGCAGTGCCGCAAAGCATTGATTTTTGCGGCAAATGTGATATATAGCTGCCAAACATGAAGCCCGAGGCGCTCCCCGTGGGGAGCGTATTTTTTCGGGACGACTTTCGAGGAACCGCCGAAGAGGAGCGTGAACATCCACGCGCGAGCTGTGGCAGGAAAAGCACGTCAACGTCCGAAGAAGGGTACTGCGCGAAAGGCTGCCGCCGGCATCCGGCGGGGCACAGCCGTTTCGTCGCGAAGCACCGCTCGTCCCGCTGCACGCAAGGCCAAGACCGTGGCTCGCAACAAGGCCAATAAAGGAGCTCCGAGCGGCATGATTGCAAAGAACAAGAAGGCCTCGCGTCCGATCCAGCGTACGCCCGAGCCGGTCCAGGTCCTGC
>VAZU01000030.1:3016-20360 GCA_005884745.1 Alphaproteobacteria bacterium | reverse complement strand
ATCGTCGAGGAAATCGTGCGGATTCTCGGCGTCGATCGCATTCCCTCGATCCCGTTCGATCGCGGCGAGAGCCCGCGCAAGCCGGTGCTGACCCAAGGCCAGGTGCGCACCCGCCGCGCCAAGCGCGCACTCGCCGCACGCGGGCTGGTCGAGGCGGTGACCTGGTCGTTCACCGACAAGGAGAGCGCGGAACTGTTCGGCGGCGGCGGGCTCGCGCTTGCCAATCCGATCTCCGCGGAGCTCACCGATATGCGGCCGAGCCTGGTGCCGGGTCTGCTCGCGGCCGCGCAGCACAACGCCGACCGCGGTTTTGGCGACGTGGGCCTGTTCGAGGTCGGCCAGATCTTCAAGGGCGATCAGCCGCAGGATCAACTCACCGCGGCGGCGGCGGTGCGGCGCGGAAAATCCAAATCGTTTGGCACCGGCCGGCACTGGTCGGACCACGACGGCGCGGCCGACGCGTTCGACGTCAAGGCCGATGCGCTCGCCGTGCTCGCCGCCGCGGGCGCGCCGATGGGCGCGATCCAGGTCGTGCCCGGAGGTCCGCCCTGGTATCACCCGGGCCGCTCCGGCACGCTTCAGATCGGCCCGCACGTGCTCGGCCATTTCGGCGAAATCCATCCGCGCGCGCTCGACGCGCTCGACGCCGAGGGGCCGGCCGCCGCCTTCGAGCTGATCCTCGAGCGCATCCCGGAACCCAAGCCAAAGCCCACGCGGGCGAAGCCCCCGCTCGAACTCTCGCCGTTCCAGCCGATCGAGCGCGATTTCGCCTTCGTGGTCGACCGTGGCGTCCGGGCAGCCGACCTCGTGCGCGCGGCGCAATCGGCCGACAAGAAGCTCGTCACCGACGTGACCGTGTTCGACGTCTACGAGGGCGAAGGCATCGCGCCGGGCAAGAAATCGATCGCAATCGCGGTCAAGCTGCAAGCTCGAGAGAAAACCCTCACCGACGCCGAGATCGACGCGGTCGCCACGAAGATCGTCGACGAAGTGGGCAAGCGGACCGGCGGCGTGCTGCGCGCTTGAGCCGGGGAGGGCTAGTCGGTTGCCGGTTTCACGTCCGGCATCAGATCGGCAAACGCGAAGCCGTCGCGCTCGACCGTGTCGCCGACCGCGACCTTGATCGCGTGCGCGAGCATCGGGCCCGCCGTCACGAAGGAATGAAACTCGCCGTTCTCGCCGCACGGGTCGATATCCGCCGGCAAGCTGTCGAGCAGCGCGCGGTCGAATTTGCGTCCGGCAAAGCTCGCCGGCAGCTTCTTGCGATCGACGCACACGAGGTAGCCTTCCAGGCCGCCGTCGATCATCTCGCGCGCGAGCGCGCCGGTCGGCCGGTGCCACAGCGGAAACACCGGCGTGATGCCGATCTCGGCGAGCCGCGACTCGCGATAGGCGCGGATGTCCTCGAGAAACAAATCTCCGAACACGACGTGGGAAACGCCGGCGCGCTTCGCCTCGTTGAGCGCGGCCGCCATCTCCCGTTCATAGATCTCATTCGGGCACGGGAAGGGGATGCGCACATTGACCGCCGGCAGCCGCGCGGCCTCGAGCTGCGCAGCCAGCAGCTCCTCGCGCGTGCCGTGCATGCTGACCCGGCAGAATTCATGCGTGACCGTCGTGAGCGCGCCGACGATCTCGAGCTCGCCCGAGCGACGCGCCTCGTGGAGCGCCCAGGCGCTGTCCTTGCCGCTCGACCAGGCGATCAGCGCCCTGTTCATTTCTTGCCGAGCCTTCTGAGCGCCGCGTCGGCGGCGCGCTCGCCGGCCTCCCAGGCGCCCCCCAATGTCCCCCACAGCGTCTCGTGCACGGCTTCGCCGGCGAACCAGATATGCTCCTCGAGCGGCTCGGAGAACGCCTTGCGGGCCCATTGCCCGCCCGGGGAAGCTGCCGAGAACGCGCCGAGCGCCCAGGGCTCCTTCGTCCAGCGCGTCGCATGGGTGCGCTTGACCGCCTGCTTCACGTCGGAGCCGAACATGCCGGCGAGCCAGTCGAGCGCAAACGCCGTCATCGCGGCCTCTCCCTGCTCGGCGAGACCGGCGCCGAGTTTACCGGCGATCTCGACCACGCAAAGCCGCGAGCCGGACACATTGGCAAGCAAGCCCGCGGTGCGCGAGCCGGTCGCTTTCTCGAACACGAGATCGTCGTTCTGCAGCCCGAGCGGATTGCCCGAAAACTCGATCGCCACGTGATCGTAGCTGCCGAGCCCGAGCTTGCCGATCGCCTCGACGTAGCGCCTGGGCAAGCCGGGCTCGAACTTGATCTTCCCCGAGGCGAGCACGCCGGTCGAGGCGGTCAGAATCGCGGTGCGGGCGCGCAGCACGCCTCTGGGCGTCTCCAGCTCAACGAGCTTCGCGTCCCACACGATCCGTGTGACCGGGCTGGAGAACTGGACCGGCAGCCCGGCGGCGAGCTTGGCCAGGAGTGTGCCCACACCCTGCCGGCAGAATGCATCGACGTCGCGCTCGGCCGATTTCGCGAAATCGACCGCCGATATCTCGCTCAGCGCCTTGCCGCACCCGAACGGGCCGAGCACGAACTCCATGGTCGGGCGCCAGTCGCCGAGATCCTTCGGCAGCGCCTGCTCGCAGGAGACATCGCCCCTGCCCCGGGCGGCGTCGTAGATGGCGCGATTGCAGCGCACAAGGCTCCCCAGGAAATCTTCCATTTCGCTCTCGCGGGCGTTGCGCAGTCCGATCCGCAGCCGCTGGCCCGGCGGCGCCGGATAGATGTCGAGCCCGGTTTTCACCGCGAGCTTCGCCACCGGATTGAGATCGGGCATGTGGATCCAATGCGCACCGCGGTCGTAGGGAACGCCGAACGTGCGCATGTCGGTGAAGCAGCGGCCGCCGACGCGGTCGCTCGCTTCCAGGAAGGCGAGCCGGCGGCCGGTCGGCGCAATGCGGCGTGCCGCCGCGATCCCGGCCGCCCCGGCGCCCACGATGACGACATCGACGTCGGGCAACGGCGCCGGAGCGGCGAGCGCGGGGCGCGCCGCGACGGCGGCGGAAGCGGCGAGAAACGAGCGGCGGCTCAATGCGGACATGGTTTCCGGAAGGTTATGTCGCGCGAGCTTGCCCGAACGGGCCCACCCCTGCAAACGACCGCCGGCGTCCGCTCGGGTCCGCGCCGGCGTGAACCAAAACGCAACGAGTTCCCTCTAGTTTGAAGCGTGAAATTTCGCATCCGGCAACCAAACCGGAACTCCGGACCTGGGGACGGCAAGGCCATGGGCTGGGTGCTCGACCGTTTTGGCAGTGCGATCGCGCGCTATCTGGAAAAGCCGCTGCGCGGCTACGAGCCGTTCACGCCGAGCGACCCCGACGGGTTGCGCGCGGCGCTCAGGCCCGGCGACGTGCTGCTGGTCGAAGGCAACAACCGCATCTCCGGGGTCATCAAGTACCTGACGCAATCGACGTGGTCGCATGCCGCGCTCCACATCGGGCCGATCGAGAGCCGCACGACGAGCGAGGGCGAGCCGCATGTGCTGATCGAGGCCAACGTGGGCGAGGGCGTGGTCTCCGCTCCGCTGTCGAAATATTTCGCATGCCACACCCGGGTGTGCCGGCCGGCGCAGCTCTCTCCGGAGGATTGCGCGCGCGTGTGCGCCTACGCGGTGGCGCGCATCGGGTTCGATTACGACGTGAAGAATATCGCGGACCTGCTGCGCTATCTGATGCCCTTGCCGGTGCCGCAGCGCTGGCGCCGGCGCATGATCGCGCTCGGTTCCGGCGATCCGACCCGGCTGATCTGCTCGGCGCTGATCGCCCAGGCCTTCGAGCTCGTGCGCTACCCGATCCTGCCCAAGGTCACGCGGGTGGAGAGCCGCTCGGCGCGCCGGGAGATTCTCGAGATCCGGCATTCCTCGCTGTACGCGCCGCGCGATTTCGACATTTCGCCGTATTTCGCCGTGGTGAAGCCGACGCTCGAGCGTGGTTTCGATTACAAGAAGGTCCACTGGGCCGATCTTTCGCCGCGTCTCGAGGCCGTCGCGCTGGATCGACCGAAGAGCCCCGCACCCGTGGGCCGGCCCGCTTGGGCGAGCCACCGCAAAAGCGCCGCGGCGAGCTGATATACGCCGCGCTTGTAGCCCGGATGGAGCCAAGCGTAATCCGGGGATGGCGTTCCCGGATAGCGCGGCGCTGCGCGCCGCTCGATCCGGGCTACAATCTCTTCGGTTTGCGGAGATCCCTCATGCTCGATGCGGCGATCCAAGCCCTGGCCCAGATGGCGTCGCCGCCGTTCCGGGCGCTGCTCATCAGGTCGATCGCGCTCGCCATCGTGCTGCTCATCGTGCTCGGCATCGGGATCGATCGCGGGCTCGTCGCGCTCGTCGAGCGCGGCGGCGCCTGGATCGAGATCCATGCGGGACCCGGCGCCCATACGCCGGTGAACATCCTCGAATGGATGGTTGCGATCGCGGCGGGGCTGGGCATCGTCGCCGGCGCCGTGTTCCTGATGCCGGCGGTCACCGCGCTGGTTGCCAGCTTCTTCGTCGATGCCATCGCCGAGCAGGTGGAGCGCGTGCATTACCCCGCGGATCCGGTCGGCACCGCCGTTCCGATCGGGACCGCCATCCTCGAAGGCGTCCAGGCGGCGCTGCTCGCGATCCTCATCTACCTGTGCGCGGTGCCGTTCCTGCTCGTCGCCGGGCTCGGGCTTCTGATCTTCTTCCTCGCCACCGCCTACGTGCAGGGCCGCATCTATTTCGAGCTCGCCGCGATGCGGTTTCATCCCGCCGCGGAGGCCAAGCGCCTGCGCAAGCATCACGCCGGCACATTGTTCGTCGCCGGGCTGTTCATCGCCGCGTTCGTGTCGATCCCGGTCTTGAACCTCGCCACGCCGCTGTTCGCCACCGCCTTCATGGTGCATGTGCACAAGCAGATCGTGCGGCGGCGGGAATCCACCTCCCCGCCAGGGGAGGTCGGCTCGCAGCGGTAGCTGAGAGTCGGGTGGGGTGGTAACTCATATCACCTCACCCCACCTCGCGCGCTTACGCGCGCGACCCTCCCCTATCGGGGAGGGATTCACACCGACAGCAAATTCTTGTCCGGCCAGCGGCACAGACCGTTGATCAGGCAGCGGCCGCACGCCGGTTTGAGCGCCTTGCAAACGTAGCGGCCGTGCAGGATGAGCCAATGGTGGGCGTGGCGCTTGTAGTGCTCCGGCACGACGGCCTCGAGCGATTGCTCGACTTCGAACGGCGTCTTGCCCGGCGCGAGCCCGGTGCGATTGGCAACCCGGAACACGTGGGTGTCGACCGCGATCACCGGCTCGCCGAACGCGCCGTTGAGCACGACATTGGCAGTCTTGCGGCCCACCCCCGGCAGGGCTTGGAGCGCCTCGCGGTCGTGCGGCACCTTGCCGCCATGCTCGGCGATCAGCGCACGGGAGAGCGCGATGATGTTCTTGGCCTTGGTCCGGTAGAGCCCGATCGTCTTGATCAATTCGCGCAAGCGTATTTCGCCGAGCGCGACCATCTTTTCCGGCGTATCGGCGACGGCAAACAGTTTCGGCGTCGCCTTGTTGACGCCCGCGTCGGTCGCCTGCGCCGAGAGCACCACCGCGACCAGCAGCGTGAACGGATCCTGGTGTTGAAGCTCGCCCCTGGGCTCGGGATTGGCGGCCTCAAACCGGCGAAACGCCGCTTCGACCTCGCCCGGCGTCCAGGTGGTGAGCGTGGCAGGCGGTGGAGGCGGCGCGGGCCGCCGCCGCCTGTTTTTCGGCGGAGCGGCCCCGGAACCGGAGGAGCGTCGCTTCGGTTGCCGGCTATCGCCCCCGCGGGGGATCGTCTTGCGCGCCATGTTCCCGGTATAGTCAGTGGCCATGACCGACGGCAACGCCGAAGCGATGGAACCCACGCTGTTTTCCGCGGTGCTGACTCCGCATCGCTCGCTCGGGGCGGCGGGCTTCCTTGCGCTCATGGCGCTGCTGAGCGCCTTGAGTTTTGCGGCCGGGCTGGTGTTTTACCTGATCGGCGCCTGGCCGGTCGTGGGCTTTCTCGGCCTCGACGTGCTGCTCGTCTATCTGGCGTTTCGGGCCAACTATCGGGCCGCGACCGCCTACGAGGCGGTCACCATGACCCCGAGCGAGCTGCGCGTGCGCAAGGTCAGTCACCGCGGGGCAATCGCCGAATGGAAGCTCAATCCGGTCTGGGTCCGGCTCGATCGCCAGACCCACGAGGAGTTCGGCATCCAGCGCCTGTTCCTGGTCTCGCACGGGCGGCGGCTGCCGGTCGCCGGCTTTCTCGGACCGCGCGAGAAGGAAGCCTTCGCGCTGGCGTTCTCCGCGGCCCTGACCCAAGCACGCCGCGGCCCGACCCGCACCGTCGCGGAATAGCAAAATGCGCGGGCCACGCCTGCCCCCGGCCGCAGGAATCGGGTGGCTGGCCGGCCTGCGAGGCACTAGGTTTCCGCCATGATCAGCCGTCGTGAGGAAACCATGTTGTCACCCGATCGTGCGACCGACCTGACCCCGCTCGCCACCGCTGCCGAGGATTACGGCGTGGTGCGCCGGGCCATCGCCTATATCTCCGAGCACTGGCGCGAGCAGCCGGAGATCGAGCGCATCGCGGAAGCGGCCGGCGTGTCGAGCGCCGAGCTCCACCATCTGTTCCGGCGCTGGGCCGGTCTGACGCCGAAAGCCTTCCTGCAGGCGATCACGCTCGAACATGCCCGCAAATTGCTGCGCTCCTCGGCGAGCGTGCTCGATGCCACCTACGAGGTCGGGCTCTCCGGCCCGGGCCGCCTGCACGACCTCTTCGTCACCCACGAGGCGATGTCGCCCGGTGAATGGAAGTCCGGCGGCCAGGGACTGACGATCCGTTACGGGTTCCATCCCTCGCCGTTCGGCACCGCCCTCGTCATGGCGACCGAGCGCGGCCTCGCCGGACTGGCGTTCGCCGATCCGGGCGAGGAGGAGGCCGCGCTCGAAGACATGCGCAGCCGCTGGCCGCGCGCCGGCTACGTCGAGGACGCGCACGTGACCGCCAATTTGGCGCGAAGAATATTCGACCCAAAACTGTGGCGGCCGGATCGCCCGCTGCGGATCGTGCTGATCGGCACCGACTTCGAGCTGCGGGTGTGGGAGACGCTGCTCGGCATTCCGATGGGAGGCGCGAAAACCTATTCGGACATCGCCGCGATCCTCGGCAAGCCGAGCGCCGCGCGCGCCGTCGGCGCCGCGGTCGGCAAGAACCCGATCTCGTTCGTGGTGCCCTGTCATCGCGTGGTCGGCAAGGGCGGCGACCTGTGCGGCTACCACTGGGGCCTCACCCGCAAGCGCGCCATGCTCGGCTGGGAGGCGGGCCGGGTCGAAGCCGCGTGAGGCTGCGCCTCGATTCCCGAGGTGGTCATTCCGGCCGAGCGCCCCGGATCAAGTCCGGGGCAGGCTCCGCGCGAGACTTGCCCCCGCGAAAGCGGGGGGCCGGAACCTATGAACACAGTCCTTTATGTCACTCGCAAATTCGTGTTCATGGATCCCGGCTCGCGCTCGCCACGCTCGCTTGGCCGGGATGACCAGCCGTATAACCCCAGGGAAAGTCGACCATGCCGCTTTCGGGCAAGGGAATGCTCATCACGTTGATGGACGCCGATCCGTCCGAGGAGCGGGACTTCAACCAATGGTACGACAAGGAGCACGTCATCGAGCGCGTGAGCATCCCGGGATTTCTGGAGGCCCGGCGCTACGTCGCGGTCGCGGCGGAGCCGAAATATCTGAATTTCTATACGACCGAGACGCTCGATGTTCTGCGCAGCCCCGATTACTTGAAAGCGCTGCAAAATCCGACCGCCTGGACCCGGCACCATGTGTCGAAATTCCGCAATTTCACCCGCGCGGTCGCGCGCGTGAGCGCGAGCCGCGGCCAGGGCCGCGGCGGCGCGCTCGCGTTCAGCCGGATTCGTCCCTCCGGCGCCGACAAGACCGAATTGCGGAACGCCGTCACGGCCGAGCTCGACGCCGTGCTCGATCGGATGATCTCCGCGCATCTGTTGGAATCCGATCCCGAGCTGTCGAAGCCGGCCGATGCTGCGGCGCCGGATATCGGCTCGGGCGACTGGTACGTCGTCGTGGAAGGAACGGACGAGCCGACGGTGCGGCAGCTTGCCGATCAACGCTTCGGGCGCCACGCCAAGCTGCCGACCTATCGGCTGTTGTGGGATCTGGCGAAGGCGGAACTGTGATCGTTGTTGCTGTAACCCGGATGGAGCGAAGCGTAATCCGGGACCGCCGCTTCCCGCATTGCGCTACGCTCCATGCGGGCTACTGGCCCGGCGGCGTGCGGTCGTGCCAATCCGTCGCGCACTGGTAGGCGCGGCCGATGCGCAGCACGCTTTCCTCGTCATAGCCGCGGCCGATGATCTGCAGCGAGGTCGGCAGGCCGTTTGCAATGCCGTTCGGCACCGCGAGCGCGCACAGATCGAGCAAATTGGCGAACCGCGTGAAATGCGCCGGCGTCTTCGACTGATCGACGGCATCGAGCGGCAAGGCAATCATCGGCGTCGTCGGCGTGAGCAGCGCGTCGAAGGAGGCGAAAGCCGCCGCGAACGCGCGCTTGCGCTCCTCACGCTCGGTGAGCGCGCTGAGGTAATCGCGCGCGCTGATATCACGGCCCGCCCTGATGCGCGGCCGCACGTCCTCGTCGAGCGGCAGGTTTTTGTCGTCCACCACGTCGCCCAGGATCGAATAGGCCTCCGCGCTCATGATCCGCCCGTTGAGGGCGCCCGCGTCGGCGAAGCCGAGCGGCAATTCGATCGATGCGATCTCGGCGCCGAGCCGGGCCAGCACATCGAGGGATTCCTCGTACGCGGCAAGCACGTCCGCGGCCACGATGCCGCGTTCCGCATCGGGCAGCCGGGCGAGCCGCATGCCGCGAATGCCGCGCTTCCATCCCTCGGTGAGATCCCCCGGTGGCACGCCGAGCGTGCGGGGATCCAGCGGATCAGGGCCCTGCATCGTGCGATACAACAGCGCGGCATCCTCGACCGAGCGCGCCAGCGCTCCCGGCGTGTCGAGGGTGGGGCTGAGCGGCAGAATGCCGTAGGTGCTCACCCGGCCGATCGTGGTTTTCAGCCCGGTCAGGCCGCAGAACGAGGCGGGAAGCCGGACCGAGCCGCCCGTATCGGTGCCGATCGCCCAGGGCGCGAGCCTGGCCGCGACCGCGACGCCGGAGCCGCTGCTCGAGCCGCCCGGGGTGCGCGGCACTTTAGGGTCCCACGGATTCCACGGCGTTCCCATGCGGGAATTGGTGCCCCAGCCGCCGTAGGCGAATTCGACCGTGTGGGTCTTGCCCAGCACGATCATGCCCTGCGCGATCAGTTTTCGGGCAAGCGTCGCCGTGCGCTCCGCGCGCCGGTCGCGCCAGATCAAAGCCCCGCCGGTGACGATCTTGCCCTCGATCTCGATCAGGTCTTTGAGCGCGATCGGCACGCCGTGCAGCGGACCGACCGCATGGCCGGACCGAATCGCCTTGTCGGCCGCTTCGGCTGCAAGCCGCGCCTCGTCCGCATAGACTTCGACGAAGGCGTGAAGCTTTGCGTCCTGCGCGGCGATGCGGTCGAGGAACGCGGCCACGACATCGACCGGCGACAGCCGCCGCGCCGCGATCGCGTTCGCGAGCTTGTGCGCGGGGAGCGAGGCGGGATCGGTTGCGGCAGTGTGCATGGATCAGGAATTCCGCAGTTCTCGATTTGGCATCTTTACCGCAGCGAGGATGGGATACGACGCGGCCGAGGCGTTCTCCACCTCTCCCCGGCGGGGAGAGGTCGGTCCTCGCCTTTGGCGAGGACCGGGTGAGGGGGTCACGATCGTTCAATTGAAGTTTTCTATCGTATGCCCCTCACCCTGTCCCTCTCCCCAGCGGGAGAGGGAACCTGCGCTCTCGGCTCCCCGCACTTCGAGACATCCGTCACCGACTAGCTCACGCGGCGAGATCGCGCTTCTCGGCGACGGTGGAATCGGCGTTGAGCCGGTAGATCATCGGCACGCCGGTATCGAGATTGAGCTGGGTGATGGATTCCGGCGTATGGCGGTCGAGCACCATGACGAGCGCGCGCAGCGAATTGCCGTGGGCGGAGACCAGCACGCGGTTGCCCTGCAGCACCCGCGGCAGCATCTCCTGGATATAGTACGGCAGCACGCGCGCCGCGGTGTCGCGCAGGCTCTCGCCGCCCGGCGGCGCCACGTCGTAGGAGCGGCGCCAGACGTGCACCTGCTCCTCGCCCCAGCGTTTTCGGGCATCGTCCTTGTTGAGCCCGACGAGATCGCCGTAGTCGCGCTCGTTCAGCGCCTGGTCTTTGAGCACCGGAATGCCGCGCTGCCCGAGCTCGTCGAGCATGATGTCGAGCGTGCGCTGCGCGCGGATCAGCGCCGAGGTGAACGCGATGTCGAACCGCAAGCCCTGCGCCTTGAGTTTGCGGCCGGCGGTGCGCGCTTCGGCAACCCCCTGCTCGCTGAGATCGATGTCGCGCCAGCCGGTGAACAGGTTCTTGAGATTCCATTCGCTCTGGCCATGGCGCACCAGCACGAGAAGACGGTCGGGCATGGGGGGTCCTCGAATTGCGGTTCAGAAGCTCTTCAGGCCTAGCACATCGGCCATGGAATAGAGCCCGGGCGGCTTGCCGCGGGCCCACAGCGCGGCCTTGATCGCGCTCCGGGCGTAGATGCCGCGATCCTCCGCGCGGTGCACGAGCTCGATCCGCTCGCCGGGCGCGGCGAAGATCACGCTGTGATCGCCGACCACGCTGCCGCCCCGCAGCGACGCAAAGCCGATGTCGCCCGTTCTGCGCGCGCCGGTATGGCCGTCGCGCGCCGCGATCTTGCGCTTGGCAAGGTCGATCCCCCTGCCCTGCGCGGCGGCAGCGCCGAGCAAGAGCGCGGTGCCGGACGGCGCATCGACCTTCCTGTTATGATGCATTTCCAGGATCTCGATGTCGAAGTCGTCGTCGAGCGTCGCCGCGACGCGCCGCACCAGCGCCGCCATCAGATTGACGCCGAGACTCATGTTTGGGGAGCGGACGATGATTGCCCGGCGGGCGAACGTCTTGAGCTTCGCCTCGTCCTCGGCGGAAAGACCGGTCGTGCCGGCGACGTGAATTTTTCCGGCCTCGGCGCAGAGCGCGGCGAAGGCAAGCGTCGCCGCCGGCGCGGTGAAATCGAGAATGCCGTCGGCGTCGGCAATGAGCGGCTTGGCGTCGCTCACCAGCGGAAGCTGGTTGGCGGCAAGACCGGCGAGCACGCCGGAATCCTGGCCGATGAGTCCCCCCGCCTGCTCGACCGCACCGGCCAGCGCGACGCCTTCGGTCTCCGCAATGGTCTTGACCAGCATGCGGCCCATCCGCCCGCCGGCACCGACCACGATCAGGCGCATGTCCGGCATTCCTGCCCTCCGAGCTTGCGCCGATATAGCGGGACACAAGCTCCGCTGCAAAGGCGCGCGAGCGCGTCCGGTCAGGAATCCGTCGGCTGCGGGCCGTCGTAGCCCTCGATCACGAGGATGTCGGCCTCCGAATGGCCCTTCCGCAACGCCATCGCCCGCTGATATTCGGGCGACCGGTAGCAGGCGAGCGCGGCCGCGTAATCCTTGAACTCGATCACGACGTGGCGGGCGCGGCTGTTGCCTTCCATCGTCTCGGAATTGCCGCCGCGCACCAGAAACCGCGCGCCGTATTTGCGGAACGGCTCGGCGTTCGCCGCCACGTAGGCCTTGTAGCCGTCCGGATTGGTGACATCGACGTGCGCGATCCAATATCCCTTTGGCATGCTTTCTCCTCCGTCACTTCTTCGGTGTCGTCACCCGCGAATGCGGGTGACCCAGTATCCGCCTGTCTCGAACAGACTCGCCCGGACAAGCCGGGCGATGACACGGAGCGTTAATCAGCTCACTCACCTGCCCTCTCCGCCGCCGCGATCTCGGCCACGATGGTCTCGACCGCGGCTTTCGGGTCGCTCGCCTGCAGGATCGGCCGGCCGACCACGAGATAATCGGCCCCTGCCGCAATGGCGGCTGCCGGGCTCAGCGCGCGCTTCTGGTCGCCGGCGGCGCTGCCCTGCGGCCGGATGCCGGGCGTGACCAGCAGCATGTCCGCACCGATCACGGCGCGCAGCGCCGCGGCTTCCAGCGGCGAGCACACCAGCCCGTCGACACCGAGCGCGCGCGCCTGCGCGGCGCGCTTTGCGGCCAAAGCATCGACGCCGAGCGCATAGCCCGCGTCGCTGAGATCGCCGTCGTCGTACGAGGTCAGCACCGTGACGGCGAGCAGCTTGAGATCCGAGCCGGCTTTTGCCTCGACCGCCGCCCGCATCGTCTGCGGATAGGCGTGGATCGTGAGGAAATGCACGCCCAACCGCGCCACGTTGGCGACGCCGCGCGCGACCGTATTGCCGATGTCGTGGAGCTTCATGTCGAGAAAGACCCGCTTGCCCGCGCGCGAGAGCGCGCTCGCGAGCGGCAGCCCGCCCGCGAACGCCAGCTGATAGCCGACCTTGTAGAATACCACCGCATCGCCGAGGCGCTCGACCATCGCCTCGGCGGCGCGGACGTCGTCGACATCGAGCGCCACGATCAGCTTCTCGCGGGCTTGCATGCCGCCTCCCCTCACGCGAATCGTCCCGCCATCTCGACGAGGCGGCCGACCACCCGCTTGAGCAGCGCGGCGATCGCCTCGTCCTTGAGCTCGTCCATGTCGTCGAACGCCTGGCTCGCGCCCCTCACCGCGATCTGCTCCGGAAGCACCAGCGCGCCGCAGCCGAGCTCGAGCACGTGACGCAACGCCATGAGCGAGCGCATGCCGCCGTAGGTGCCGTTCGAGGCCGCGCCGAGCGCGAACACGCGGTCCTTGAAGGCGGCGAGTGGCGGTTCCTTGGCTTCGCGAACGCGAGAAATCCAGTCGATCGCGTTCTTGAGCAGCGGTGTCAGCGAAGCATTGTATTCCGGGCTGGTGATAAAGATGCCGTGATGGGCGCAGAACGCGCGCTTGAGCTTCAGGGCAAACTCCGGCGGCCCGGAGCGCCCTTCGAGATCGCCGTCGTAGAGCGGCAGCGGATAATCGGACAGCGAGATCAGGCTGACGTCGGCTTCCGCCCGCATCAGCTCCTTGGCGGCGAGCGCCGCGAGCCGCGCATTGAAGGACCCGGTGCGGATCGAGCCGGCGAACACCAGGATTTTGGGCGGCATCGCTCGGCTCGACGCTGGCGCTGGCTGACCGGCGATCAGCCCTTGCGATAAACCCAGACGCGGGCGGGCGGCAGGTTCATCCAGATCCGCTCGGAGGCCTCGGCATGCACGCCGGAAAGCGCCTTCGGGATCGGCGGCACGACCGCGTAGGTGAATTGCACGAAGGGCGCGGCCGGACGCAGCATCGAGAGCGACTCGCGCAACAGCCTCAGCCGCATGCGCAGCGGCTTGGTGAACAAGGGCAGGCCCGACACCACCGCGGCGAGCGGCTGGCGCAGCACCCCGGCCAGCATCTCGCGCAGCCGGTAGGCATCGCCCTGGAGCACGGTCGCGGTCGGGAAGCGCGCGCGCAACAAGACGCAAAAACGCGGATTGAACTCCACCAGGATGAGGCGCGCCGGATCGATCCCATGTTCGACCAGCGCCTCCGTCACCGGTCCGGTTCCGGGCCCCAGCTCGACCACCGGACCGGGAAGCTCCGGCTCGACGTAGCGCGCCATGGTGCGAGCCAAAATTCGGCCCGACGGCGTCACCGCGCCGGTGGCGAGCGGCCGCTCGAACAAGGAGCGGATGAAATGAACCTCGTCGTCGAGGCGAAGCGGCTTTCGTGCGGGGAT
Organism: Alphaproteobacteria bacterium; assembly: GCA_005884745.1. Lineage (GTDB taxonomy): Bacteria > Pseudomonadota > Alphaproteobacteria > Rhizobiales > Xanthobacteraceae > AP-16. The sequence goes on along the minus strand of VAZU01000030.1, from coordinate 6,572 downwards.
CCGAAGCGGCTGAGGGCGCATGATCATCGAACGCAGGAACGGCGGGACCCGTCCGATTCACGGGCATCGATCACGGGTAGATCGGGTTTGCCCGAGGGTCAAGCCTATCCGGCCCCCGGCCGGTCCCACGGGCCGCTGGTGCCTCTGCCCAGGCCGTCGAGGAATTCCTTGACTCTCGCAAAAAAGCCCGCCGATTCCGGGTGGGTCTCGCTGGAGGATTGCTTCTCGAACTCGGCCAACAGCTCTTTTTGACGCTTGGTGAGCTTCTGCGGCGTCTCCACGACCACTTGGACGTACATGTCGCCGGTCCCACGCGAACGCAGGACTGGCATGCCTTTGCCGTGCAGCCGGAAGCGCCGTCCCGATTGGGTACCTTCCGGGACCTTCACCCGGGTCTGGCCGCCGTCGATGGTCGGGACGTCGAAGCCGCCGCCCAGCGCCGCGGTGATCATCGAGATCGGCACCCGACAGTGCAGATCGGCGCCTTCGCGCTGAAAGAACGCGTGCGGAGCGATCGACAGGAAAATGTACAGATCGCCCGGCGGGCCGCCGCGCATGCCCGCTTCGCCCTCGCCGGCGAGCCGGATGCGCGTGCCGTCCTCGACCCCGGCCGGCACATTGACGGCGAGCGTGCGCTCCCGCGTGACCCGACCCGATCCGGCGCAGGCCGCGCAGGGATTGTCGATGACCTCGCCGCGCCCGTGGCAGCCCGGACAAGTCCGCTCCAGCGTGAAGAAGCCTTGGGCGTGACGAATTTTTCCATAACCGCCGCAGGTCGGACATGCCTTGGGTTTCGATCCCGCCTTGGCGCCGGTGCCGGAGCAGGATTCGCAGGTGACCGAGGTCGGGATGCGGATCTGCGCGGCCTTGCCGGCAAACGCCTCTTCGAGGCCGATCTCCATGTTGTAGCGCAGGTCGGCCCCGCGCTCGCGTCCGGACGGGCGACCGCGCGCTCCCGCCATGCCGAAAATGCCCTCGAAAATATCGGCGAAGGTCGTGCCGAAATCCGCGCCGAAGCCGGATGCACCGCCGGGCCCGCCGTGCTCGAAGGCGGCATGACCGAAGCGATCATAGGCGGCGCGCTTGTCGCCGTCTTTCAGCACGTCATAGGCCTCGTTGATTTCCTTGAAGCGGGGCTCACATTGCTTGTCGGTGGGGTTGCGGTCCGGGTGGTATTTCATCGCGAGCTTGCGGAACGCGGCCTTGAGCTCCGCTTCGCTCGCTCCGCGCCCCACGCCAAGGACTTCGTAGTAATCCCGTTTGGCCATTACCGGCATGCCTCGCTCCGCTGCGGGCAGGGCGGACTTTGCATTTGCCTGCGGAACGCCGCCGCCCCTATTCGGCCGCTCCGCCCTCTCGCGCGAGAGGCAAACAAACGGCCCGGCGCGTGTGCGCACCGGGCCTTTCGGGTTCAGGATCGGTCAGCCATCGCGCCGGTCTCCCGGTCGGCGTCAGGCCGACTTCTTGTTCTTCTTGTCGTCATCGACCTCGGTGAACTCCGCATCGACGACGTCTTCCTTGGTTTCGCCCTGGGTTGCCCCGGCGTCCGGGCCCGCTTCGCCGCCGCCGCCGGCGGTGCCGGCCTGAGCCTGGGCATACATCGCCTCGCCGAGTTTCATCGAGGCTTGGGCGAGCGCGTTTGTCTTCGCCCGGATCGCCTCGGCATCATCGCCTTTGACCGCCTCGCGCAGATCCGCCATGGCGTTCTCGATGGCGGAGCGCTCGACCTCGCCGACCTTGGAACCATGCTCGGCGAGCGCCTTCTCGGTGGCGTGGATCAAAGCTTCGCCGTGGTTCTTGGCTTCGACCAGCGCCTTGCGCTTCTTGTCCTCTTCGGCGTGGCTCTCCGCGTCCTTGACCATGCGCTCGATGTCGGCCTCGCTCAGGCCGCCCGAAGCCTGGATGCGGATCTGCTGCTCCTTGCCGGTCGCCTTGTCGCGCGCCGAGACGTTGACGATTCCGTTGGCGTCGATGTCGAAGGTGACCTCGACCTGCGGCACGCCGCGCGGCGCCGGGGGAATTCCGACCAGATCGAACTGGCCGAGCAGCTTGTTGTCGCCGGCCATCTCGCGTTCGCCCTGGAACACCCGGATGGTGACCGCGGTCTGGTTGTCCTCGGCGGTCGAGAACACCTGGCTCTTCTTGGTCGGGATCGTGGTGTTGCGGTCGATGATGCGCGTGAACACGCCGCCCAAGGTCTCGATGCCGAGCGAGAGCGGGGTCACGTCGAGCAGCAGCACGTCCTTGACGTCGCCCTGGAGCACGCCGGCCTGGATCGCGGCGCCGACCGCGACCACCTCGTCGGGATTGACGCCCTTGTGGGGCTCCTTGCCGAAGAACTGCTTCACCACTTCCTGGATCTTCGGCATGCGGGTCATGCCGCCGACCAGGACCACTTCGTTGATCTCGGCCGCGGAAAGGCCGGCGTCCTTGAGCGCCTTGCGGCAAGGCTCGATGGTCTTCTGCACGAAGTCGTCGACGAGCGCCTCGAACTTGGCGCGCGTGAGCTTCATGGTCATGTGCTTGGGACCGGAAGCGTCCGCCGTGATGAACGGCAGGTTGATCTCGGTCTGCGTCGTCGAGGACAGCTCGATCTTCGCCTTCTCGGCCGCCTCCTTGAGGCGCTGCAAGGCCAGCTTGTCGCGGCGCAGGTCGATGCCCTGATCCTTTTGGAACTCGTCTGCCAGATAATTGACGAGCCGCATGTCGAAATCCTCGCCGCCGAGGAAGGTATCCCCGTTGGTGGATTTCACCTCGAACACGCCGTCGCCGATCTCGAGGATGGAGATATCGAAGGTGCCGCCGCCGAGGTCGTAGACCGCGATCATGCCGGTCTTCTTCTTGTCGAGCCCGTAGGCGAGCGCGGCCGCGGTCGGCTCATTGATGATGCGCAGCACTTCGAGCCCGGCGATCTTGCCGGCGTCCTTGGTCGCCTGCCGCTGCGCGTCGTTGAAATACGCCGGAACGGTGATGACGGCCTGCTCGACCTTCGGACGAACGCCGAGATCTGCGAGGGCGAATATTGCTTGCCGTCGGCCTCGACCCAGGCGTCGCCGTTCGCGGCGCGGACGATCTTGTAGGGAACGAGCTTCTTGTCCTTCTCCACCATCGGATCGTCATAGCGCCTGCCGATCAGTCGCTTGACGGCGAAGAAGGTGCGCTCCGGATTGGTGACTGCCTGGCGTTTCGCCGGTTGCCCGGTGAGCCGCTCACCATCCTCGGTGAAGGCCACGATCGAGGGCGTGGTGCGCATGCCCTCCGCATTCTCGATGACCCTGGGCGTCGCGCCATCCATGACCGCAACGCAGGAATTGGTCGTGCCAAGGTCGATGCCGATGACCTTTGCCATGGTAGTCCTCTCTTTCCGGCAGGCCGGCCGAGCCTGACAAGCGCTCGGAAGGAAGCTCGCGCGGGTCACGTCATGCCCGCAGCTGCCCCCGGTCCGACCCCCTTACGAACTGCTCCACCGCGAATGCGGCGTCCGCGGCTGATATAAGGACCGGCATTTTCACCCGCAAGGCACGAGGCTTACCGCCGAGGTTTTACCGTCATGCCG